>JACDGF010000017.1 GCA_013815405.1 Caulobacteraceae bacterium
GCCTTCGGCCTCGGGGTTGACCCGTCCGCCCGGCCCCGCTTGGGCTTGGCATGATCGCTGGCGCGATCCGCTTCGGAACGAAGCGCCGGCCGAGAACGAGGGGCCATCCTGCCGGTCGGCGTCGCCGATCATCTTTTTTAGAACGGCCAAAAGGCTCCGCCAGGGGCGCCGCTGGGACGGTCCCCTGTGGGTCGGCGCAGCGATGTAGCCGCCGGGCGGCGGCGGCCGTCAGGACGCCTTGGCCCAGCGCCTGGCCTGGTGCTGGAGCACGAGGCCCTGGAGGACCGCCTTGGCGGTCGCCTTCTCCTCCGCCCCGAAGGTGCTGAGGGCTTCGAGGAAGTGCTTGAACTCCTCGTCGGGTCCGCGTTCGGCTTCCTCGAAAAGAAGCATGTCGGTGGAGACGTGAAGGGCCACGGCGAGGCGGAGAATGCCGTCGAGCGAGGGCTGACTCTGGCCGCCTTCATAGCGCTTGATCTGAGAGAGGTTGATCCCCGTGGCGTTGGCGAGCTGCACTTGCGTCATGGCCCTCATCTTGCGGGCGGCGACGAGTCGCGAGGGGAAGCTCATGAGCAGAATCCGGCGCCAGGTGACGGCGCCGGGAGGGTAAACCCCGGAAATGCTCGATCTTGACATAGGTCGCATGTTAGCCACCATTATGGTCGAATCATCTGCACTTGACAAGGTTTTAGGAAAGCCCCGATGGCGCGCATCCCGGAGGTGGATATCGAGCGGCTGAAAGCCGAGGTGAGCCTCGTCCGGCTGGTCGAATCGGCGGGCGTGACGCTGGAAAAGCGCGGCGCCGATCACGTCGGCCGCTGTCCGTTCCACGACGACAAGACGCCCTCGCTGGTGGTCACGCCGGCGAAGAATCTGTGGCGGTGCTTTGGCGCCTGCGACGCCGGCGGGGACGTGATCGCCTGGGTGATGAAGCGCGAGGCGGTGAGCTTCCGTCACGCGGTCGAGCTGTTGAAAGGCGACTATGCGCCTGACCTCCATGCGGCGAGGGCGGCGCCCGTGGCGCGTTCGGTGACCGCCAAACTCCCCGCCATCGCCACGCCGGCCGAGGATGCCGAACTGCTCGGCGAAGTCATGGGCTACTACCACACCGCCTTGAAGCAGACCCCCGAGGCGCTGACCTATCTGGAGAAGCGGGGGCTGGTTCATGGCGAGCTGATCGACGCCTTCAGGCTGGGCTACGCCGACCGGACCTTGGGCTATCGGCTGCCCTCGGTGACGACCAAGGCGGGGCTGGAGGTTCGCGCCCGGTTGAAGCGGCTGGGAGTGCTTCGCGAGAGCGGCCACGAGCATCTGCGCGGCTCGCTCATCGTGCCGATCTTCGACGCGCACGGGCGGGTGGCGAACCTCTACGGCCGCAAGGTCAGGGACGACCTGAGGGCCGGCACGCCGGACCATCTTTACCTGCCGGGGCCGCATCGCGGGGTGTTCAACCTGGCCGCCCTGGCCGCGAGCGAGGAGCTGATCCTCACCGAGGCGCTGATCGACGCCCTGACCTTCTGGACGGCCGGCTATCGGCACGTCACGTCCAGCTACGGCGCCGGCGGCTTCACCGAGGACATGCTGGAGGCGTTCACGGCGCATGGGGTGAAGCGGGTGCTGATCGCCTTCGATCGCGACGCCGCCGGCGACAAGGGGGCGGCGGCCGTCGCCGAGCGGTTGGCCGCCAGGGGGATGGCGGCGTTCAGGGTGAACTTCCCCAAGGCGATGGACGCCAACGCCTATGCGCTCGCCGTGAAGCCGGCGGCCAAGAGCCTGGGGGCCTTGCTCAGGGCGGCCGAATGGATGGCCGGCGGCGCCACGGGCGCCTCGAAACGACGGCCGGCGGCCCCGGAGTTGGATGGGGACATGGAGCCGGCGCCCGCCCCGGTCTTCCTCTCAGCGGCTAAGGAAGAAGTTCCTGAAATCCTCCCCGAGCCCAGCGCGGCGAGCCCGCTTCCGCCGGGCCCGCCGCCAGCCGTGGAGGCGCGGATCGGCGAGCGGGACATCGTGATCGCCCTGGGAGATCGCACCTGGCGGGCGCGGGGCCTCGCCCGCAACACCAGCGCCGAAAGCCTGAAAGTGAACCTGATGGTCCGCCGGTCTCTCGCAGATATGGGCGAAGCCTTCCACGTCGATGGCCTGGACCTGCTCATCGCCAAGGCCCGCGGCGCCTTCGCGGCCGAGGCGGCGCTGGAGCTGGGCTTGCCGATCGAGGCGGTCAAGCGGGACCTTGGCCAGGTGCTCTTGAAGCTCGAGGCGGTGCAGGAAGAAGCGCTCGAGGCGGCCAAACAATCCGCCGCGCCCGTGGCGCCGGCGATGACGGTCGTCGAGGAATCGGCGGCCCTGGCGTGGTTGAAGGCCCCGGACCTGCTGGCGCGCATCGCCGCCGACGTGGCGGCGATCGGCGTGGTGGGCGAGGCGGCGAACGCCCAGGCGGTCTATCTGGCGGCCTTGAGCCGCAAGCTCGATCGGCCGCTGGCGGTGTTGATCCAGTCCACCAGCGCGGCGGGCAAGAGCGCCTTGATGGACGCGGTGCTGGACCTGGTTCCGCCGGAGGAGCGTATCGCCTACTCGGCGATGACCGGCCAGAGCCTGTTCTACCTTGGCGAGGCGGACCTCAAGCACAAGGTGCTGGCCATCGCCGAGGAGGAAGGCGCGCGCCAGGCCGCCTATGCGCTCAAGCTGTTGCAGAGCCAGGGGACCTTGACCATCGCCTCGACCGGCAAGGACCCGTCCACGGGCAAGCTCGTCACCCAGGATTACACCGTCGAGGGGCCGGTTGCCTTGATGCTGACCACGACGGCGATCGACCTGGACGAGGAACTCAGGAACCGCTGCCTGGTCCTCTGCATCGACGAGAGCCGCGAGCAGACCCGGGCCATCCACGAGCGCCAGCGCTTCGAGGAGACCCTGGAGGGGCTGGCGGCCGAAGAAGACCGCGCGCGCATCCTGACGCCCCTTCTTCCTCTTAGCCAGCTCGTCCTCCGAAGCCTTGGCGAAGGAGGACCTCTTCCCACGCGCTCTCGCGCGTGCCAGCTTGGCCGCATGGGTCTCGCGGCGCTCAAACCCTGGCCGGCCAAAACCCCTTCAAGGGTGGGTCCGCCCGCGTGCCGATCGCCGGCCGCGCGCCGGCCCGCAAGCTACGGAGGCCACTGGGAAAAAGCCCCTTGCTATGACCGGGCCGCGTCTGGCGGATCAGTCGTGGGAAACGATCCGGTCAATCGGAGCGATCCGAGCGGCCTTTGCGCCAAACGCGACAAGAAGACCCTGGCGTGCCTCGACAGCATCGGCGGGATCGGCGAGACGGCGGCCGCATCGTCGAGCCTGCTCGAGGACACGGACAGTAGCGGAAATCAGCAAACCGCAACCGCCGCGTCAACGACCTGGACCGGTCCAGCCGACGGCAGCGGTTACAGCAACAATCCAACGAATCTTCCTCTGGAGGCCCAAAAAAAGAACTTCGCCGACCCCAAACAGAACGGCATGGCCGAGTCGAAAAAGCAGGAGGCGATAGGTATGGCGTTGATACCCGCTGCAGGCATCACAGCGGGTTTGACGATCGAGACCGCCCCCGTCATAGGACGCCTCTTCTTCCGCTGCTGCTTCGCCGCAGGCACGTTGGTCGACACGGACCGCGGATTGCGGTCTATCGAGCAGATCAAGGTTGGAGACCGCGTTCTTTCGAGAGAAGAAGCTACCGGCGCCACAGCGTACAAGCCCGTTCTTGCATTGATTCGCCCCCACCACCGCCAGATTTTCAGGCTGACCCTGGAGGTCGGCGAGCGCGGCGAGCGCCACCGCATCGAGTTCGGCGTCTCGGACGATCATCCCTGGCGCACCGTGGCCGGGCAATGGGTGGAAACGACGGCCCTCACACCTGGCGACCGACTCATTCGAGCCCGGGGACCGCCGGCTCGTGTGATCTCCGTCGAAGGCACCGCCCGTTCCGAAGCCACATTCAATCTGGAGGTCGCCGACTTTCACACCTACTTCGTCGGAAGAGATCGGCTCTGGGTGCATAATGCTTGTAGCGTTGAAAAATTAGCCGAAGCCGCCCTCAAATACCCAGGTAAAGCTGGAAGGTTGAAATTTCATCATATTCTGCCAAGATATCTTGGAGGTGCCGCAAATAGCACCACGGTGCGCATTGACGCAGCCTATCACCAGCTAATTACAAACGGGTTTAGATCACTAGCCCCTTACGGCGGGTCGCTTCCCCAGGCGGAAAGGATTCTTGAGATAATGAAGGAAGTTTATGGCGCTTTTCCTTTACCTTAAGCGCCGGTGACGTTTTGCGAGAACTATTTGAATTCCGAATTTTGGAGAAATATGCGGCAAGGTTATTCTGCGACGATGAGGGAGAACGCAAGGGTCTGGCCAGGATGATTTTTATGAGGGCTGATGATCCACGCCTCCCTCAGATCGGAAGAATCAATCGGGAAATAAATTCGGAGACCGGAGGGTATTTTTTTTATGGTTGGGATGTAGTCCGTCGATATTCCTCTGAAGAAATAGATAGTGCCGGTTTGTTTCGTTTGATAGTTACTCGATCGGCTTACTTTGAACCCGCCGGGGAGGATTGCGGAACGCTCTACGATGATGGTCCAGCTTGTGATGTCTGCCTGGCAGGAGCTAAGCAGGTCGGACCGCTGTACTTGGATATCAGCCGGATACCTAAAAGCAAGGACATCGCCAAAACCATAGGCGGTGAGATTGTCGTATCCCAACGGCTCGTCGATATCTTCACCGAGCATGTCGTGACGGGCGCCGCTTTCCGCCCGGTGCGCCAGAGGAAAATGAAAAACCTCCGCCCCAACGGCTGGTATCAATTGGCTGTTCGCCCGCCCGAGGCCGAAATCGTCCCTCCGACACGGGTCGGGCTGGATCCTTTCGACGACGATCCCGAGGGAAAGTACAGGTGTCCTCAAGGGGACACGATCGGCCTTAACCTTCTGTCCGAGGTCACTATCGGCGTCGGCTCTCAATATAAGGCTGATGTCATCGCTACTCGGCAATTCGTCGGTCGCCGGGCGGGAGTCCTCAGACCTGAGAAAGTCATTTTGGTTTCGCCGAGAGTTCGCCGGCTTTTCGAGAATAGCAGGCTCAAGGGCTGTCGATTCGAGATCGCCCACGTTGAACCGATCATGAAAACCGATTAGCAATGGGAGATAGTACCAACCCGGTGAACAGCGCCTACGACGGCCTGAACCGCGACGCCGCCGGCGGTTACGACGCCAACGGCAACCTCACCTCCGATGGCGTACGAAACTTCACCTATGACGGCGACAACCGGCTCGTCGGCGAGAGCGCGCCGGGGGTGGCCATGACCCTGGCCTATGATCCCACCGGGAGGCTGCAGAGGACCACGATCAACGGGGCGGTCACCCAGCTGGTGTTGGACGGCGACGCCCTGGCCGCGGATTATGGGCGCCCCCGACAGCGGGTCCCTCAAACCAGGACGTCGAGCCGCTCGAGGCCGCGGAAGAAGGGCAGGCTGCGCCACCGGGGCGGGGCGTCGGGTTCGGCCAGGCGAAGGTCGGGGAACCGCTCGAACAGCCGGGTCAGGGCCACCTGGGCCTCGAGCCTGGCCAGGGGGGCGCCGATGCAGATGTGCGCGCCGCCCCCGAAGGCCACGTGTGGGCTCTTCTTGCGGGTGATGTCGAAACGATGCGGGTCGGGGAAGACCGCCGGGTCGCGGTTCGCGCCGCGCAGGGAGAGCATCATGGCCTGGGTCGCCTTGACCGGGCAGCCCCCGAGATCCAGGTCCCGCGAGGCGACCCGGCCGGTGATGTCCACCGGCGGCTCGAAACGCAGGATCTCCTCGACCGCGGCGGAGATCAGCGAGGGGTCGGCGCGAAGCTTGGCCAGTTCCTCGGGGTGGGTGAGGAAGAGGCGCACGCCGTTGCCGATCAGGTCGGTGGTGGTGAGGTTTCCGCCGACCAGGAGGGCGATCAGGTTGGAGATCAGGTCGGCGTCGGACAGATCCGCCCCCTCCGCCTGCAACCGCGCCATGTCGGTGACCAGATCGTCCATCGGCGTGGCCCGGCGGTCGGCCAGCATGGCTTTCATGTAGCGGTTGAGCGCATTGCTGGAGCTCACCATGTGCCGCGTCTGTCCGGGCGTGCGCAGGGGATTGAGGCTCTGGATGACCCCCTCGGACCAGTCGCGGAATTCCGCCAGGCGCGCGCCGTCGACCCCCAGGATCACCGCGATGACGTCGATCGGAACCGGCAGGGCGAACCCCGCCATCAGGTCGAAGCCGTCGCGGTCGCCCAAGGCCTCCAGCGTCTCCTCGACGATCCGTTCGACCCCTGGCCGAAAGCCGGCCACCCGGCGATAGAGAGCCTGGGCCAGGGGCCCGCGGATGCGGGCGTGGTCCGGATCGTCCATCAACAGGATCGACGGCTGGCGGCCCGCGTCGTCGAGGCCCTCGATCTGCTGGTCGAGGATGCGCCGGCTCAGCACGGCGGCGGCCTCCGCCTTGGCCGGGCTGCGCCACAGGCTAAGGTCGGTGAGCACCCCGCGCACGTCCTCGTGCCGGGTCAGGAAGAACGCCCCGACGTCCTCGTCGCGCATCACGGGATGATGGGAGCGGAGCTTGTCCAAGAGGACGTGCGGATTTTCCACGAAGGCGGGGTTGAGCGGCGTCAACTCCAGGAAATGCGGCGGGGCGTCATCGGCCATGGCGGGTCCTTCGCGGAGCCCCGGATGCTAAAGCATCGGCGGCGCGGATTGAACCCCGCCAGGAGGACGCCCCATGCCGGCTTGCTACACCGACCGCCAGAGCGTCAGGCCCGGCGAGAGCTTCACCGTGCACGCCTCGGCGGTTGGGCCGTGCAGCGGGTGGGGGCGGCCCGGCGGCGGGTGCTGGGCCTGGAGGGCGTGGCGAGCCAGGAACGGCCGACGCCCGCGGGCGCGGATCGCGACGGCTGCGGCTGGCCCGCCACCCTCAAGATCGAGGCCGGAGCGGACTGGGCGAGCGGCTATTACGACATCGCGCTGACCGACACGGCGGGCGAGGAGGCCCACCATTTCATCTGCGTCAAGGCGCCGGCCGGGGCGCCGGGTTCGCGGATGGTGCTCATCCTGACGACCAACACCTGGGCCGCCTACAACCATTTCGGCGGGGCCAACGCCTATTGCGACGTCGCCGCCCTGATGAGCCGGCGCGCGCCCCTGCTCCAGGCGATGGAGGGGGGGATCGGGCGGCTCTCGACCCAGCGGCCCTTCCCGCCCCTGCTCCTGGCCCCGCCGGCGGACATGCCCCGGCTGGTCAACCTCTCCAAGCGCGGATTCCAAGAGCGCCCCTGGGCGGGCGCCGACCCGGCCTGGTCGCGGGGGCGCGGCGCGTCGCCCTACGACGGGGCGGCCGGTTTCCTCCACAAGTGGGAGCACGCCTTCGTCGCCTGGGCCGAGGGCGAGGAGGGCCTGACCCTGGACTATCTCACCGACCAGGACCTGGACGCCGACCCCGCGGCCCTGGACGGCTACGGCGTCGCCGTCCTGGTCGGCCACAGCGAATACTGGTCCGGGCCGCAGCGGGACGCGATCGAGGCCTTCGTCGACGCCGGCGGGCGCCTGGCGATCTTCTCGGGCAATACCGCGTTCTGGAAGGTGCGCTGGGAGGACGGCGGCCAAACCCTGGTCTGCCACAAATGGCGCGGCGAGACCGCCGAGGAGGTCGCGCCGGCGGACGCCACCCACCTGTGGTCGCACCCGATGTTCGGCCGGCCCGAGGCGGAGGTCACCGGCCTTTCCTTCATCTTCGGCGGCTATCATCGCCTGGGCCTCTGCGCGGCGCGGGGCCAGGGCGGCTACACCGTCTATCGCGACCGCCACTGGGCGCTGGAGGGGACCGACCTCTTCTACGGGGACGTGTTCGGCGACGCCTTGCCGCTGATCGGCTATGAGAACGACGGCTGTCCCCTGGCGTTCGGAGAAGACGGCCTGCCGGCCCCGGCGCCGCGCCTGGGCGTGCCGGCGGGCCTGGAGGTCGTCGCCCTGGCCCCCTGCGCCTTCGCCGAACCGGAGGGCGCCGGCTACCGTTCCCTGATCCCGCCGGAGAAGCTCGACGTCGTCGCCGCCATCGCCTACGGCGATCCCGGCCCCGCCGGCCAGGCGAGGGTCATGCGCGGCCACGCGGTGATGGCTTCGTTCCGACGCGGGGCCGGCGAGGTGTTCAACGCCGGGACCACCGAATGGGCCCACGGCCTGGCCGCAGGCGACCCTTTCGTCACCCGCATCACCCGCAACGTCCTGACGCGGTTTCTGGGGGGCTGATCTTCCCCCGTCCGCGTACGGGCCGCGGCATGCACACAACTCGTTCAGGCGCGCCTCTTGAACACCTCTCCCGAAGGGAGAGGTGTTCCGTGGCCAGGCGGATGGCTCGCGGGGCCGGCCAAGCGCCGAACCGGGGCTGGTTGGCCAGCGCCGCGTCACGCTCTTACATAAGGACGCTCTGGCGCACCAAGCGCGCCATCGCTGGGCCAGCCGCGCCTTCTCGCGACGCCCCACCGAGACGGAGGCCAACCATGCGAAGTTTGCGCCACCTGCTTGTCGCGGTCCTACTCCTGACCCTCCCGCTTGCGGCGTTCGCGCGGGCGCCCAACGCGCCGCCCCGCTTCGAGCCCGCGCCGTGCCCAAAGCTGACGGGCGCCGAGGCGCTGGCCCGCGCCACCTGCGGCTATCTCGTCGTGCCCGAGAACCGCGGCCAGCCGTCCGGTCGGACCCTCCGGCTCCTGGTGGCGAGATACCCGGCGCGCTCGGCGCGGAAACGGCCCGATCCGATCGTCTATCTGGCCGGCGGGCCGGGCGACATCGCCCCCCTGGAGGCCGACGGCCTGATCGCCGCCGGCTTCATCGCCGACCGCGACATCCTGGTGATGAGCCAGCGCGGGACGATGTTCTCGCGGCCGGCGCTCACGTGCCCGTCCATCGACGACTTCGCCCGGGCGGCTCTGGGCATGCGCTTCTATTCCGAGGCGACCCGGCGCGCCCATCTGGCGGCGACGCGGGCCTGCCACCGCGCGCTCGCCGCCACCGGGGCCGATCTGGCCGCCTAAAATTCCACCGAAAGCGCCGCCGATTTCGCCGACCTGCGCAAGGTGCTCGGCTATGGCGTGTGGAACATCTATGGCACGTCCTACGGCTCCAATCTCGCCCAGACGCTCATGCGCGACCACCCCGACGGCCTTCGCGGCGTCGTCCTCGATTCGGTCCTGCCGGCCACCTATTCCGTCCCCGCCAACTGGTGGAACGCGCGCGCCGGCTTCGACAACCTCTTCGCGGCCTGCGCGGCCCAAGCGGCCTGCAACGGCGCCCATCCCCATCTGGCGCAAACCTTCACCCGGCTGGTGAACAGGCTCGAGGCCGAGCCGCTCACGACAAGGGTGAGGGACCCGGCCGCGGGCCAGGACCTCGACGTGGTGCTCGACGGCGGAGCGCTCATCGACTGGCTGCGCAACCAGACGTCGGGCACTTCGTCTCGCCCCAGTCGCCCTGCGCCCAGCGGGTGATCGTCTCCTTCCTGGCCGATCCCGCCGCGCCCGATACGGCCTGTGTCGCCGGGCTGGCGCCGCCGACCTTCGCCGCGCCGTGATCGCCCTGAACCCGATGCACGCATTCGACGTCGGAGTGGTCTGAGCCCACGGCCTGGCCGCCGGCGACCCCTTCCGCACACAACTCGTTCAGGCGCACCTCTTGAACACCTCTCCCTCGGGAGAGGTGTTCCGTGGCCGAGGTTCCAAAGCGCTCCCAAACCGAATGCGAGGTGGGCATGCCGGGCCTCTCCACGGGAAGGGATTGAGGAGGTCAGGAGCCGTCGCTCGGCGGGGCGACAGGCGCGGGGGAAACCTGGGTCAGCAGGCCCAGGGCGAAGGTGTAGCGCGCGGGGGGCGGGCTCGCGGGATTGGCTGAGCGGTGCGAGAAGCCAAGGGTCGCCGACCGGCGGGCCGGCCCCGACACCTGGCCGGCCGCGGGGGTGTAGAAGCTGTGGTTTCCGATCTGGGCGATCTGGACCATGCGGGATCCCCAGATGCCGCCCAGGGCGACGGTGTGGTAGCTGGTCGCCCGCTCGACGATCGGCTCGACGTGCCCGGCGAGCGCCCGTTCGGCCACCATCCGCGCGCGTTCCCAGGCGGACGGCTCGCGGGGCCGGCGCATCGCGCCGTCGCAGACGAAGGTGAACTGGCAGGTGCGGGCGTTCGCCTGGTAGACCACCCCGCAGACCGTGCCGGGATAAGGCGCGCGGCCGACGCGGTTGATGACCACCTGGGCGACCGCCGCCTGGCCCGCCTCGCTCTCGCCGCGCGCCTCGTAATAGACCGCCTGGGTGAGGCACTGGAGGTCGCCGAGCCCCGTGGCCCCCAGGCCCGCGAGCGCGCGGACGGGGGCGAACGCCGCCGGCGCGGGCGCCGGGGCGACCTGGGGCGCGGGATCCAGCATCATCCACGAGGCGGGCGGCGGCAGGGCGGGCATGGCGCCTCGCCCATAGCCCAGGCCCGCGCCCCGGCCAAGCGCCTCTTGAAGCGTCCCGCGGTAAGGATAAGCTCGCCGCTCCGGGGTTTTGGGGGAACGGACCGATGAGATTCCATCTTGGCGCCTGGCTGGCTCTCGCCTGGCTATGGCTGCCGGGTCTGACCCGGGGCGCCGAACCGCCTCCACCGCCCAAGCCCACCCTCACGTCCGAGGCGGTCGCGGCCGCCGTCCAGACGGTCCAGAGCCTGGCCCGCAAATCCATCCAGGACCGCGCCGTGCCCGGGATCGCCATCGCCGTCGTGTTTGAGGACAGGCTCGTCTGGGCCGGCGGGTTCGGGGTCCGCGACGCCGCGACCGGGGCCCTGGTCGACGCGGACACCGTCTTCCAGCTCGCCTCGGTCTCCAAGCCCCTGGCCTCGACCGTGGTCGCCGCGCTGGTCGGCGAGGGCAGGATCTCCTGGGACTCGCGGATCAGCGACCTCGATCCCGCCTTCGAGATGAACGATCCCTGGATCACGCGGGAGGTGACGGTCGGCGACCTCTTCTCCCATCGCAGCGGCCTGCCGGACCACGCCGGCGACCTGCTGGAGGATCTGGGTTTTTCCCGCGACGAAGTCCTGCGGCGCCTGCGCCACCAGAAGGGCGGCGGGGCCTTCCGCGCCTCCTACGCCTACACCAATTTCGGCCTCACCGAAGCGGCCGTCGCCGCGGTCAAACCCTATGGCCTGGACTGGGAGGAGGCCTCGCGGGCCAGGCTCTACGCGCCCCTGGGCATGGCCTCGACCAGCTCGCGCCACGCCGACTTCCTCGCCCGCCCCGATCGCGCCCTGGGCCACGTCAAGCAAAGCGGCCGATGGGTGGCGAAATACGACCGCGATCCCGACCCCCAGTCACCGGCCGGCGGGGCGAGCTCCTCGGTGAACGACCTGGCCAAATGGATGCGGCTGCAGCTGGCCGACGGCACGTTCGAGGGCCGCCGGATCGTCGACGCCGCCGCCCTGACCCAGACCCACCTGCCGCAGATGCGCACCGGGGCCAGTCCCCTGACCGGCGCGCCGCAGTTCTACGGCTTCGGCTGGAACGTCAACTATGACGAGCAGGGGCGCCTGCGGCTGAGCCATTCGGGCGCCTTCGCGCTCGGCGCCTCGACCACCGTCGCCCTGGTCCCGGCCGAAAAGCTGGGGGTGGTCGTCCTGGCCAACGCCACTCCGGTGGGGGTTGCCGAAGCGCTCGCCTTCACCTTCGTGGACCAGGCCCTCCATGGCGGCCAGACCCAGGACTGGCCGGCCCTGTTCGCCAAGATCTTCGCCGATCCCGCCTCGCTCGGTGTCTTTCCTGGCTTCGACTACGCGAAGCGCCCGGCCTCCCCGTCCCCGGCGCTCGCCAGCCGCGCCTACGCGGGAACCTACGCCAACGACTATTTCGGGCGGGCCGAGGTGGCTGAACGCGGAGGGCGCCTCGTCCTCACCATCGGCCCGCGCGGGATGGCGTTTCCCCTGACGCCCTACGACCGCGACACCTTCACCTACCGCACCACCGGGGAAAACGCGGTGGGCCTGACCGGCGCGACCTTCACCCTCGGCCCCGACGGCAAGGCGACCACCCTGACGCTCGAGGCCCTGAACGAGCACGGCGACGGCGTGTTCAAACGCGAGGCGGCGCCGTAGCGGCGATGGGCGCGCGCGGCTAGACTGGCCAGCGGAAACACGGGAAAGGCTGTCATGACGAAGATCCACTGGTCCAACGCGGTCGACGGCGCCTTTGACACCGCCGCCGATTGGGATGCCGGGGCCGTGCCGGGCGCCAAGGACCGGGCTTTTCTGGGGGCGTTGGGCGGGAGTGCCTATACGGTCGCCGCCTCGACCGACGAGATCGTCCGTGGGCTGAGGATCTCCGGGAACGCCACCCTTGCGATCACCGGCGGCGTGTTCGTCGTGCGCCGCGATCTCGGCAACGGCGGCGTGATCGCGCTGGGCGGCGGCGGCGGCGAGGCGCGGCTGGAGATCACCGGCGCGACCACCTTGAGCGGCGGCGGCCAGGTCGTCCTGGCGGGCGACAAGAGCGGCTTCATCGGCGCGACCCGGCGACACCACGGCGCCCTGACCAACATCGACAACACCATCTCCGGCGCGGGCCGGATGGAGGGGCTCGGCTTCAGGTTCGACAACCAGGCCGCCGGCGTCGTGAACGCGACCGGCGCCCGCAATCTCGTGCTCAAGCATGTCCTCTGCACCAACGCCGGCCTCCTGGAAGGGACCGGCTCGGGCGGGCTGACCCTGAAGGCGACGACCACCATTCTCAACGGAGCGGCGGGAATCATCCTCGCCGGCGCGGGGTCCCGGGTTCACCTTCGCGGGGTGACGATCAGCGGCGGCACGCTCGAGTCGACCGGTTCGGGAAAATTCGTGGTGACCGGATTCACCGCCAGGAAATCGGGCGCCCGGTGGGACGGCCTGACCGCGACTCTGTACAATCAGGCGCGGGTCCACATCGTCAAGGCGTTCCTGGGCCTCTCCGGCGCGATCGACAACAGCGGCGCGATCGTGGGCAAGCGCGGCCTGGGAGGGTTGGAGATCGCCGACCGCGGCGCGACCTTGTCCGGCGGCGGATCGGTCACTCTGCATCGCTTCAACTCCATTACCGGCGACACCTCCCGCTCGACCTTGACCAACGTTAACAACAGGATTTCCGGCGCGGGCGCCATCGGCGCCCCCATCGGCGCCGAAGGGCTGATCCTGGTCAACCAGCAGAACGGGGTGATCGACGCCAGCGCTCGCCAGGGCCTGACGATCAACACCGGGGCCAACAAGGTGAGGAACGACGGCCTCATCGAGGCGACCGGCCGTGGCGTGGGGGATATCGTCAGCGGCGTGATCAACAACGGCACTCTGATGGCCGCCGGCGGAACGCTCACCGTCGAGCGGGCGGTGACCGGGACTGGATCAGGGGCGATCGACGGCGGAACCCTCGCCTTCGGCTCGA
>JACDGF010000411.1 GCA_013815405.1 Caulobacteraceae bacterium
GCCTTGACCCACGCCGGCGTGAGCGAGCCGGACGCGAACGTCTACTCCGAAGGCGTCCGTCGGGGCGGGTCCCTGGTCAGCGCTCGGGTCGACGACGCGCAATACGAGGACGCGGAGGCCGCCCTCAGCCGCTTCAACGCGGTGGACGCTACAACCCGCGGCGGGGCCTATCGCGCTGCGGGATGGTCGACCTTCGATCCCTCGGCGCCGGCCTACACCCCCGACGAGGTCGCCAAGGAGCGCACTACCTACGCCCCGCGCGTCTAAGCAGGGATTCATTGGGCGCCTGATGTATGGCCGGCGCCCAACTGTCAGCTCCCTCCCCCGCGAATACGCGCGGGGGAGAATTCGAAAGCCTGGGCGAATCTTTCCCCGGAGGACCGGCGAGCGGCCGAGGCGAGTTTTAAGGCCGTCGGGACGTCATCGGACTCAACATATTGATGTGATCTACGAGACGATTAAAGAACAATATAACAAAACCACCAGAGTGGTGTTGAATCTCAACTGGCAAAAGGAAGCCGCTTGCGATGGCGGCGCGGCGCAAGAGCGCCGTCGTCACTGGCGGAGCGTCCGGTATCGGCTAAGCGGCCGCCGCCCTTGTCGCCTTCGCCGGCGTACTGGCCGCCGGCGCGATGGGCGCGGAAACGGGCCGCAACGCCCGACCAGGGCGCTATAGTACGCCCTTCTGCGCAAGCCGGCTTTCACGCCGCCGGCGCCCGCCGTCGGCGCCGCTTGGGGCTTTCTGGAAATCTCCCTCGTCGCCATCGGCTACCGGCTGCTTCGCGCCTCGCCAACCGCTGCCGGTCGCGCCGCCTTGGGGGGATGGTCGCTGACCCTCCTTGGCCTGGCCGCCTATCCCTAGCTTTTCTTCGGCCGCAAACGGCTCGCTTCCAGTTCGGCGGCGTCCGGCGCCATGCTGGCCAGCGCCATTGGCATGGGCGCCGCCGCCCGCCGAGCCGATCGCCCAGCCGCGCTCATGAGCCTTCCACTGATCGACTGGCTGGGTTTCGCGACCCTGCTGAGTGAGGAGCTATGGCGGCGAACCCCCGGCCTGTCGCGCGATTGACGGTTGTCGCCGTTGGAACCGGATTCCAATTTCCAACGACGAAGTGACTCGCTAGCGCGTCGGTGCGAATGAACTCGCCTGAAGATCCCGGCCTTCCTGCGCGCCGCCCCCCTCCCTTTCGTTGGCGAACCGCTTAGGTCGCCTTCCCAGGGGCAAGACGGTTCTGCTTTTCGGCGGCCGCCCGGTCGAGGATGCGCTGGCTGTTCGAAGCGGCCCGCACACATTTGGCGTGCAGGAGGTCGAGCTCCTTGTCCGTGAGCGTCTCGATGCCCATGAACTCGTCGCCGGCGTCGGACGATCGGATCAACTCGTCGAGCTTGGTCTGGATCGCGGCCCCGTCCCGATTTTGGGTGTTCTGAATCAGGAACACCATCAGGAAGGTGACGATCGTGGTCCCGGTGTTGATGACCAATTGCCAAGTCTCGGAGAACTTGAATACCGGGCCCGTCATCGCCCACACTACGACCAACAGGACGCAGAGGAGGAACGCCATGGGGCTGCCCGTCACCTTGGCGGTCGCCGTGGAGAATTTGGCGAAGAGCTTATCCATGCGGAACTCCTTCGGCGCGCCTGATGCCGACGGCGCGGGACCAATCGCCGAACCGCCCCTCTAACGTCAGGGTCCGCACGACGTTCCGCTGAGGATTCGTTGGGAAACAGGTGATCAAAACGGCGTCGTGTCGAACACCGGATTGCTTGGTAGATCGACGCCCCCGGCGATAGTCTGATAGTCCGCGCCCGATGCGGATCGCCACCTTCAACATCAACAACATCGGCAAGCGGCTGGACAATCTGATTGCGTGGCTGGCCGAAGCCGAGCCCGACGTCGTCTGCCTGCAGGAGTTGAAGGCGGAGCAAGGCGCGTTTCCCGCCGATCTCTTTGGCGACCTGGGCTATGGCGCGGTCTGGAAGGGGGAACGGTCGTGGAACGGCGTGGCCATATTGGCGCGGGGCGAGGACCCCGTGCTCACACGATCCAGCTTGCCGGGCGACCCGTCCGATCGTCAGGCGCGCTACATCGAAGCGGCGGTCGGCGGGGTTCTCATCGGCTGCCTCTATCTGCCCAACGGCAATCCCCGGCCAGGGCCGAAATTCGCCTACAAGCTCGCCTGGTTCGAACGCCTGGTCGCGCACGCCGGCGAACTCCTGGCGACCGGCGCGCCGATCGTCCTGGCCGGCGACTACAACGTCGTCCCGACGCCGCGGGATATCTACCCCACACGATCGCTGGACGGGAACGCGCTGATTGCGCCCGAGAGCCGGGCGGCGTTCGCGCGCCTTCTGGATCAAGGATGGTCCGACGCCCTGCGAGTCCTCCAGCCGTCGGGGCCGCTGTGGACATTCTGGAGCTATATGCGAGAGCGCTGGCCGGCCGATAAGGGCATGCGGCTGGATCACCTCCTGCTGTCCCCGCAACTGGCCGGGCGGCTGGTCGACAGAGGTGTCGACCGGTGGGTGCGGGGAGAAGACAACGCCAGCGACCATGCGCCAGCCTGGATCGAAGTCGAAACGCGCGCGTCGGCTGGCCGACACTGAAGGCTGAATGTCCGGCGGTCGGCGTTGAAGTCCGGCCGGATATTGGAATCGGAGGGTGCGGAGCGGCGGCGGCCGGGTTATCGGGCGAGTTGTCGGCGCCTCGCCGACGCCGCGGGATGACGGGCATGACCAGAGGCAAGCCGCCGCG
>JACDGF010000018.1 GCA_013815405.1 Caulobacteraceae bacterium
GCATCTCCACTACGAGGTCTTCGCTCGCGGCGGCCGGATCGACCCCCGCCTGGCCAGGGCGACCGCGGGCCAAGGGTCCGACCGGGCGGACCAGGCCGCGTTCAGGGCCCAGAAGGCGCGCATCGACGCCATGATCGGCGCGGACGCGTCGCCCGGGTTCGAGGCGGGGTAGGTAGGCGACAAGCCCGCGGGCCGGCCTTGTTCGCTCGAACCCACTAAACGCCAAGACGCCAAGGAGCCAAGAGGCCATCACGCCAGCCGACCCCCAAAAATCCTTCGGCCGAGTGTGTCCGGGCGGTCGCCATTGATTAACGTCACGTGATCACGATTGACATGAAGGAAATCATTCTTCTATGAAAAGAAGTATCAGAATGATTTTTTCCAAAATATAGAAATATAGAATTAAGTTACCGCCAACCCATAAGGCTTCTTATATCGAGCATCATCT
The DNA here is from genome assembly GCA_013815405.1 of Caulobacteraceae bacterium. Classification (GTDB taxonomy): domain Bacteria; phylum Pseudomonadota; class Alphaproteobacteria; order Caulobacterales; family Caulobacteraceae; genus Acaudatibacter. Next base: position 449 of record JACDGF010000018.1, read on the forward strand.
TGATTTTCGCTGTTTTTTCGCTTAGCCGATTGTAGAGTGCGTCGAGTGAGCGCCGGAAACATTATCGGGGATCGAAACATGAGGAACTTTCATCACGCGGCGCTTCCGCTTTTCGCGGCGGCCGCGATGGCGTCGGTGAGCCACGCCGCCACGACGAGGAACGCCGTGGTATCCGCCCTCGCCCCGGTGGCGGCGGTGGACTTCGAGGTCTTCCTGCCGCTGCGTGACAGCGCCGGCCTGGACCGGTTGCTCGAGGCGCAGCAAGCGCGCGGCTCGCCCAGCTATCACAAGTGGCTGACCCCCGCCCAATTCGCCGCCCGCTTCGGCCCCACCGCCCAATCGGTGGCGAAGGTGCGCGCCGCGCTCGCCGCCTCCGGCCTTCAGGTGACCGCGACCCATTCGCGATCCCTGCATGTGGCCGGAACCGCCGCCCAGGTTAACCGGGCCTTCCAGACGACCCTGAACGCCGTGACCCTGGCCAACGGCGCCCGAAGCATCGTGGCGGCCTCCCCGCTGAGCGCCTCGGGCGCCCTGCGCCAGGAAGGCGTCGTGGTCGCGGACTTCACCGGCATACCCAACCGGCAGGCCCACTCGGTGATCCTTGGGCCGGCCCCGGACAATCGCAACGGCCCCGCCGGCGCCTACAACTACAACGACATGAAGCAGGCCTACGACTACCCGTCCTACCAGACGATCCTGCCGGGCGGGAACCGGCTCGACGGGACCGGGATCCGGGTCGCGGTCGTGATGGCGACCGACGCCCTGGATTCGGACATCGCCGCCATGTTCGACCACGAGCTCTTCACCGCCACCACGGGCAAGCAGCCGCCCACCATCGAGCACCTGCCGATCGACGGGGGGGCGCCTTTCGATCCCAACAGCGGCGTGTCGGTCGAGGCTTCCCTCGATGTCCAGCAGGTTCTCGGCGGCGCCCCGGGTTCGTCGGTGACGCTGCTCAGCCTGCCGGACCTTTCGGATCAACATATACTGGACGCTTATATACAGATCGTCGACCAGAACCGCTGGGACATGGTCAATTCGTCGTTCGGCGGCTGCGAGCTCAACTACACCCGGGCGTACAACAACGGCACCAGCTTCGTCGGCGTGCTGAGGCTCCACCACGACGTGTTCAGGAAGGGAACGCCCAGGGGATCACCTTCATCGCCAGCTCGGGCGACAGCGGCGGCCTCTCATGCCCCAGCGTCGACTATTTCAGCGGAAGCGAGCACGCCAAGTTCGTCAAGAGCGTCCAGACCCCGGCGGACGACCCGAACGTGACGACGCTGGGCGGCGGAAACCTGATCACCACGCCCCCGATGCTCCCGGCGCTGACCTCGAAATATGTGTCGGAAAATACGGCCGGCGATCCCGAAGTCCCCTACGACATCTATGGCCTGGGCGTGAACGTCCACGGCGGCGAGTGGGGCGCCGGGGGCGGCCGCAGCGTGGTGTTCGCCCAGCCCGCCTACCAGAACGCTTTCGGGACCAGCGTCTTTGGCCGCATCGTCCCGGATGTCGGCATGCAGGTCGGCGGTTGCCCCGGCGGCCTGGCCAAGCAGCCCTGCCATCCCAATGACAGCGCCGCCATCGTCACCGTCGCCGGCGGCCGCTTCGGGGTGATCGGCACCTCCGTCTCGTCTCCGGAGTTCGTCGGCGCCCTGGCGCTCTACGCCCAGACGTCCGGCGGCCGCCTGGGCGACATCAACCGCTTCCTGTGGGACAAGGGCGCGACCCAGGATCAATTCGGCGGCGGCGGCGCGGCCAACGCGGCCCATTTTTATCACAAGTACATTCCGGGATTCGACGGCGTCTACCATCACAGCGACACGGCGGGCTTCGACTACATGGTCGGCAACGGTACGCCTCTCGTGCGCACGTTGTTCGGCATGAGAGACTTCAAGCCCGCCGGCGATCCGCGCACGCCGAGCAACCCGTAGCGCACGGCGCATCGGGATAGTCTTGCGGCGTCACAAGGCCCCGCTCTTTTTTCTAAGCCCTCTCCCCCGTGAAGAACGGAGGCGAGGGCCAAGGGACGCGGTGGCGGCTGCCCCAGAAGGGGGGGGCGAAAACGTGGGGAGGGGACCATGAGCCGGATCGGATGGGTCGCCATGGCGGCGGCGTGTCTGGCTTCGGCGGCCGGCGCCCAGGGCCCCGGCGCGCCCGAGCTCAGCGAGCTGGAGGTGACCGCCACCCGCGTCCCGGAACCGGTCGATCGGGTTCCGGCCTATATCAGCGTGATCCGGGGCGAGGACCTGCGGTCGCGGCGGATCACCGATCTTCGCGGGGCGCTGGCCCTGGTCGCCGGGGTCGAGGCGCCTTCCGGGGGCGACGCCGGGCCGGCCAGCGCGGTCCCCTCGTTCTGGGGGCTGCACGAGTTCGACGCCTTTTTGCTGGTGGTCGACGGCGTGCCGTGGGGCGGGGCGTTCAACCCCGCCATCCCGACCCTGAACCTTACCGACGTGGAGCGGATCGAGGTGCTCAAGGGCTCGGCCCCGGTGCTCTATGGCGCGACCTCCTTCGTCGGGGTGATCCAGGTCATCCACTATCCGGCGGGGCAGGCGGCCAACCAGGTCGAAGGCGGCTTCGGTACCTTTGACTCGTGGCGCGGCGCGGCCTCCCTCGCCTTGCCGCCGATCGGGGATTTCAAGCAGTCCCTCGCGCTGGACGCCCGGCGGGACGGCTATTCGGACTCCCGCGAAAACGTCCGTGAAGGCCACGCCCTCTACCGCGCCGCCGGGCCGCTGGCGGGGGGGGCGGTGAGGTTCGACGCCGGGATCGACGTCCTGCGGTCGGCCCCGCCGAGCCCCGTCCCGCGCGAGGGCGCGGTCCTGACCACCCTCACGCCGCTGGACGCCAACCTCAATCCCGCCAATGCGCGGATCCATGAGACCCGCTGGCATGGCGTGCTCGGCTATTCGCATCCCACGCCGCTGGGCCCGTGGGAGACGGCCGTTTCCCTGGCCGCTTCGCGGATAACCTTCAAACCGGCGGCGCTCGACTTCGGGCCCGACAACACCCCCGATATCCTGGAACGCGAGACCGCACGCAGCTACGAGATCGGGGCCAAGGGCCGGTTGGCGGGGGGGGCGCCTGGACTTCGAAGCCGGCCTCTTCCTGCTCGACGCGTTTCACCCGTTTCGTCGCCGAGGAGGGCGGAGCCAATATCGACGTCTCGGGCAACCAGCTCACCCTTTCGCCCCATTGGCTGGGTTCGCTGGGCGTCATCTACGCGCCGCCGGCGGGCGTGTTCGGATCGGCCACCGTGAGCTGGGTCGGCCGCCGATTCCTGGATCTGGCCAACACGGCCCGCGCCGGCGCCTATGCGACCCTGGACGCGGGCCTCGGCTACCGCTGGGGCCGCCACAGCCTGTCTGTCAACGCCTACAACCTCACCGACGAGCGCCCGCCGGTCACTTCCAGCGAGTTCCGCGACCAGTCCTTCTACCTCCTGCCGGCGCGCCGGGTGTTCGTGGACCTGAGGGCGGCGTTTTAGAGGCGCCGCGGGGTGGAGGGCTTTACACCGGAGCGGTCCGGGTATTAGCTCCCGCCGCGATCGACCAAGCTCATTTGGTCAATCGAAATCATCAGAGGGTAATGCGGCTCATGTCGAAACTCGCTCTTCTTCTCAACGGCTCGTCCGGCCAGGTATGGCCCGTTCTCGCGGCCGTCGCCGCCACGGCCTGCATGGCCGCCGGCGCCGCGAACGCCGCCGGCGCGGCCGAGTCGGCCACCATCGGGGCCAGCCACGTCTCCGGCCCGCTCCGCTCCGTGGGCCAGATTAATCTCAAGACGCTCGGCGCGTCCGCCGCGCGGGCCGCCGGTCAGGCCTCGTCGGGCCTGGCGCCGGCCGAACGCCGCGGGGCCTCCGACTATCGCTCCATTCCCTTGCGCACCTTCATGCCCAAGCGACCGTTTTCGGAAGCGGTGGAAGCCGCCCGCGCGCCCAAGGCGACGGCGTTGGCCAAGGTGGTGAACGCGGCGGGCGTGGGCAGCTTCGACGGCCTGGATCACAACGACCAGCGGACCATCGCCGACAACGGCAACCAGTTCTCGCTCGAGCCGCCCGACCAGGCGCTCGCCGTCGGCGGCGGTTTCGTCCTCGAGTCGGTCAACAACGCCTTGCAGGTCTATGACAAGAACGGCGCGGCGCTGCTGGCCGCCCCGGTTTCCATGAACCGGTTCTTCGGCCAGATCAGCGAATTCAACCGCACCACCCTGGAGCGGGGGCCGTTCCTGTCCGATCCCCGCGCCTATTACGACGCCTCGACCGGGCGCTTCATCGTCGCCGAATGGGCGACCTTGAACGACGCCGCCGGCGTGCCGTTGAACGTCTCGCTGCAGTTCCTGGCGGTGAGCCAGACCTCCGACCCGACCGCCGGCTGGTTCGTCTACAGCTACGAGACCACCAACAGCGACGTAAGGGGCCGGCAGGCGGGCGACGCCGGCTGCCCCTGCCTTCCCGACTTCAACCAGTTGGGCGGCGACCGTCACGGGGTCTACATCACCTCCAGCCTGTTCAGCCTGATCGACGGCCACTTCGTGGGCACCAAGATCTACGCCCTCTCGAAGGCGGCCCTGGAAGCGGGCCCGACCGGCCCGACGTCGGTGTTCAGTTTCCCGGTGTTGAAGAACGACTTCACGGTGTTCCCGACCATCGCGCCACCTCACGGGCGGTTCGCCCAGGAAAACCGGGGCACCGAATATTTCGTCGAGGGGACGGCCGACCTGACCAACAGCGGTGTCGGCCATAGGATGAAGATCTTCGCCATCACCAACACCAACACCCTGGCCACGGCCACCCCGAACCTCTCCCTGCAATCGGTCACCCTTCTCTCCCAAAGGGTCGACGCGAACATGCCGCCGGCGGTCCAGAAGAGCGGGCCCCGTCCCCTGGGCGGCTTTGGCCCGGGCGGCCTGGGCGAGCCCAAGCCCCTGCTCTCCGCGGGCGACGGCCGGGTCGGTTCGACGCCGATGTACGTCAACGGGGCGATCTGGGCGGTCAGCGGCACCGCGGTGAGAGATTTCCGCGCGGTGAGGGACGGCGTGGCCCGGTTCAAGTTCCAGACCGGCGGAACCGACGGCCCGCTCAACGTCACCATCGCCGACCAGGGGATCATCGCCGCCCCCAACCGCGAATACCTGCTCTATCCGGCGATCGGCATCAACGCGGCGGGCACGGGCGCCATCGGCGTCACCATCGTCGGTCCGCACCGATTCCCCAGCACCGCCACGATCGCCATGCCGACGTTCGGCAGCCCGACGATTACCGTCTCGGGCGTCGGGGCCCTGCCCGACGACGGGTTCACCGCCTATGCGGCCTTCGGCGGCGGCGGCGTGGGACGTTGGGGCGACTATGGGGCCGCCTCGGTGGACGGTTCGGGCAATGTGTGGTTCGCCAACGAATATATTCCCGAAACCACCACCGCCCGCCCGCGCAGCCTGCTGGCCAACTGGGGCACCTTCGTCACCAAGATCGCGCCCTAACCCCCGGCGCCGGCTTCGACGGTTCGGTTCAGGCGGGCGCCTCGCGCGCCCGCCTGAGCTTTTTTTCGCGGGTCCAGTCGCGATCCTTGCGCCGCCGGGGCGATCCACGCATTTTCAAGACCGATCGCGTCGATCCGGTCCGACCTTGCGCCCCATTGATGGACTGGACGGACGGGATAGAGATTTCACTAAGTTAGCGGTGTGCGTGTGCAGAATTTGTACCGCAGGCGTTCACGTTCGCTTGAGTTTCCGATTGTGCGATATGCCGCGATCGGGCGCGACGGCGCTGGCTCAGCCTGATTGATTCCGGCGTCTGCTGCCCCTAACACTTCCAACAGGCGCGTGCCTTCACGCTCCCCGTTCTTCTCGATAAAGGCGATTGCACCGTTGACCGCGATGTCTGTGTCCTCACCGTCCTTCCACGTTGGTGCATGACTCGCCATGCCGATCTTTGCCATCTCCAGGATTGCAGGATTGTGATGGGCTTCGGTATTGCTGCGATGTAGGTGTGGGCAGATTCAATCAGTGCGTCGAGAAATTCGGCTTCCCTCTTCGCCTTGTCCTGTCGCCGCCAGTTCTTCAACGCCAAGTACGCGATAACTACTGTAACCACAGGAGCGAGTGCCTTAATAACCTCAAGCCAGTTGATGCTAGTTATCGCGTTAAAGCACCAGGCAAGGGCGTTTGACATCAGCGTTCTTCTTTGTGTTTGGCGGAAGCGGTGGGTGGTACCCAGCGCCATAGGATGGATCGAACGTGGCGCCTTCCGCTCACGCTATCGCCCACAGCCCCTTCGTCATCACCAGGTTCAGCAGCTTCAGCGATGGGCCGTCCGGACGCTTCTCACCGCGTTCCCATTTGCTGACGGCGTCCTTGCGGACGTTCAGGTAGCTGGCGAACACCGGCTGGGAAACCTGCTCGCGCTCCCGGAGCGCCTTGATCTCCTCCGGCGCCATGGGCCTCACTGGCGTCAGGCATAGGGCGTCGAACTCGCGCATCGTCGCCTTGTCGATGACACCGGCGCGATGCAGGCCGGCGGCGGTCTTGTGGACCGTCCCGAGGATGCCGCTTTCAGTCTTGCCTGCCGTCATCGCCATCGTCCTTGACCTCTGCAATCTCACCGGCGGCGCTCGCCGTCTTCAACGCTTCGGCCTCTAGGCCGAGGAAGGTGGCGGCCAATTTCTTCAGCGCCTTGAGTTCCTTGGGCGTGATGTTCGCCTTCTCGTTCTTGGCAAAGCCGTGGACGAAGAAGCTGTGTCCACCGACCTTGAACAGGATGATCGTCCGAAAGCCGCCGGACTTGCCGCCGCCTTCGCGGGCGATCCGCTGCTTGAAGACGCCGCCGCCGAGGTCGGCGTCCCATTGACCGGACGCCACCGCCTTGGCCGCTTCGAGCAGCTTCGCGCTTCCCAAATCCGCCTTGCGGGCGAACTTCGAAAACTCCTTGGTCTTGTATACGCTCATAGGTTAGAGCGCCCCCGAGATATAGCTCTAAGAGCTACAGTTTTCAAGTGCGCCATCACGCGGCCCTCGACGCAGCCGGCGCGTGCAGCGACTGCGGCTTCAGGTGCGTGTAGCGCCGCGGCATCTTCCAGTCCTTGTGGCCGGTGACGAGCGCCACCTGTTCGACGGCGAAGCCTGCCTCGAACAGGCGGCTGGTGCCTTCAGGGCGCAGATCGTGGAAGTGGAGATCCTTGATCCCTAGGTCGTGGCAGGCACGGGTGAAGGCCGTTTCCGCCGACTTGTGATGGTAGGGGAAGATGCGGTCGTCCTCGTTGCCGCGGATGGCGCGCTTTTCCTCGATCAAGGCCAGGGCGTCGAAGCCGGACACGGCTAGAAGTGGGATGCGCTGGTCGTTGCCCTTCTTCTCGCGCGGGTCCTTGCGGTCGCGGATGGTCAGCATCTTGGTGCGGGTGTTGACGTCGCTCCGGCTCACCCGGCAGATTTCCTCCTGGCGCATGGCGGTCGCGACGGCGAACTTGACGATCCGGCCCATAGGGATGAGCTGTCGCGGGTTGCCGTCGAAGTGAGCAACGAGCTTGGCCAGCTCGTCGTCGGTCGGTCGCCGGTCGCGCTCATTGCCCTTGCCGACCAGGCCGAGGCGCTTGAGGGCGATGCGCGCCAGGTTCACCGGCTCCGCGGGGACGGCGACGCCATGACGGCGGCGGCGTGGGACAGCACAAGCTTGATCGTGCCGATATCGATGCTGAGGGTCACTGGCCCCGCGCCCTGTTCGGCGCGCTGGCGGCCAAAGCGGATAATCCGGTCGCGGTCGAGCTCGGCCATGTTGCGCCCGCCCAACTCGCGCTTGAGCATCGCGAGCGCGGCGTCATTGGACCGGCCCGGTGCCCTGCCGACCTCCTTCATTGCGGATTCAGAGCTGGCCCGGGGAATCTGGACAGGGGGATAAGTTGAGTTTCTGCCTGACCGCGGCGATGATGCCGCTGAACAGGAGAGACCATGACGAGACGGACGAGACGCAACCACACGGCGGGGTTCAAGGCGAAGGTGGCCTTGGCGGCGGTGAAGGGCGAGAAGACGCTGGCGGAGTTGGCGCAGGCGTTTGATGTGCACCCCAACCAGATCACGGACTGGAAGGGGCGGCTGCTGGAGGGGGCGGCGGGGGTGTTCGGCTTGGACGCGGCGCGCCCGGAGGCTGCGGCCCCGGCGGTGGATGTGAAGACGCTGCACGCCAGGATCGGCGAGCTGACGCTGGAGAATGATTTTTTAGCCGGCGCGCTCACCAAGGCCGGCATGCTGAGCGCAAGGCGATGATCGACCGTTCGCACGAACTGCCGCTGACGCGTCAGGCCCAGGTCCTGAAGCTGAGCCGAAGCAGCCTCTACTACCGGCCCCGCCCGGTGTCGGCGGCCGATCTGGCTATCATGCGCCGGATCGACGAGCTGCATCTGGACTACCCGTTCGCGGGCAGCCGCCTGCTGCGCGACCTGCTGCGTGGCGAGGGCGTCGAGATCGGCCGCCAGCATGTGATCACCCTGATGCGCCGGATGGGCATCGAGGCGATCTACCGGCGGCCGAACACCTCCAAGCCCGCGCCGGGGCACAGGATCTACCCGTATCTCCTGCGCGGCCTCACCGTCGATCGGCCCAACCAGGTCTGGGCGACGGACATAACCTACATTCCGATGGCGCGCGGCTTCGTCTATCTGGTCGCCGTGGTCGACTGGCACACCCGCCGGGTCCTCAGCTGGCGGGTGTCGATCACCATGGAGCTCGATTTTTGCTTGGAGGCCGTCGAGGAGGCCCTGGCCCGGCACGGCAAGCCGGCGATCTTCAACACCGACCAGGGCAGCCAGTTCACCAGCGCCGCCTTCACCGACCTGCTGGCCGACAACGGCATCGCCATCAGCATGGACGGCAAAGGCTCCTGGCGCGACAACGTCTTCGTCGAGCGGCTCTGGCGCTCGGTCAAATACGAGGAGGTCTATCTGAGGGCCTATGACAGCGTCGGCCAGGCCCGAGCCTCCCTCGGCCGGTATCTGGCCTTCTACAACGGCAAAAGACCGCATTCGAGCCTCGGCGCCCGCACGCCCGATCAGGCCTATTTCAACCACCAACCCCTGGCGCGGGCCGCATGAATTTTTCGCCGCCGTGCTTGGCTCTCCACTCCGGTCGGGCTACGCCCTCCCTGCGTTCCGAGCCAAGCACGGCGAAACTACAACCGGCGGCGATTCCACCTATCCCACGCCGATCCCTGTCCAGACGATCCCGGCCACCGCTAATCGGGCGCGGACCACCGCCAACCCAGGCGGCCGCCCAGACCGAACCACGCTGCTCGCTTCCGTCGCCGATCCAATCATATTAGGAACTCTCGCACGGTCGCGTTGGCGGGGGATCATCCCGTCACTATGGAAATGACCTGAATGGGATTGAACAAGGTGGGATCCACGAGTGGATAGACTCTATTTCGTCAAGCAAGACGTTGGGCCGTCCAAGAAGAACGGCAATTGGATCCTCGCTCTGGGTCGCCAGACGATCGCCCTCTATCCGGATCGGGAAGCGGCCGTTGCGATGGCGATCGAAGAGGCCGAACGAACGAGCGGCATGGGCATCGCGACAGAGGTGTGGGTGAATGACGGCGCCGGGTTTCTCCTCACCAAAGCCTTCAAGCCCAGCAAGCACAAGGACGAGGACGAGTCGCCCCTGAAGGACGACGACTCCGACGAAGATCCCGGCGACATTTATGACGGCCCGCGCGTGCGCTGAGCCCAGCTGTACGCCTAGTCATCGAACATATGGGCAAGGTCACGCAGGGTCGAGCGGCTCAGCGCGTCGCGGAGTTCCGGCAGGTTGGGCACCGCCTCTTCCAGATTGTCGGGAGTCGCCTTGATGAACTTCGGCGTCGCCGGTCGGCGGGCGGACAGCCCCAGCCATTCGCATGTGGCCGCAGCGACGCGGTCAGATCCGGCTAATAACTGTTCGTATTCAATATCCAGAGTAGGAGTGTCGGGCGTAAAACAAGCCAGCCGGTGATCGGTGTCCTTGGCCAGCGCGACGACCCGCAAGAACCTCTTAGCATCCAGGGGCTGCGGACCGAGGGGCGCGCGACCGACATGAACGCCCCACAAGCGGACGCCAGTCTCTGCGCGGCTCCGCTCGGCGTAGATTTCCCCACGCAGCTGAGAGATCGCGACCTTGAGATAATTGTCGCGCCGCAGTCGGATCAACCTTATGCCGCGGTTCGCCAACAACGAACCCACCTGATCTGGTGATGCTACCCTTCGAAGATTTTGTTTGCACCCGATCAAGTCTAGGTCTGTTTCTGCGTCATAAAATTCGTTCATCCAGTCGATTTGCGCTTCGGGCGAACGGATCCGACTGAAATTCTCATTGACGAGCTCGCATCGATAATCGCCTACGATCTGTTTAATATTGTTCAACAGCAGATTACTACCTACGCGCCCCCACGGAATCATCATCCAGAATTTCGCCGGCGTGTTCATGACGCTCCCGTCTCGCCCACCTCCGGGCCTTCGTATAGGGTCAACAATCTTTCGATGTAGCTATCGATCGCGAAATATTTCAAGGCGTTCGGTCGCGACTCGGTGGCCGCTCGAGTTCGCCACGCATCATCGCTCAGGCAGGCCACCGCCGCCTCCGCCAGGGCCTCGGCGCTGGCGGTCCGGCGCGACCAGACCATCGCGACGATCCATGAGACCACCCAGGCGTCCAGCATAAGCGTGCTGGCCTCCAGCGGGCTCATAGCTCGGCGGTGAGGGCGCGGCTGTCCGGCGTCAGCACCGATGGGACAGGTTCTGGGTTCCGTCTAGCGGAGGGTGTTGGTCTCATCGCAGTGACGTAGGAACGAAGATGAGACCAAAACCCTTGCCCTCAAAATCGACGCCCGGTGAGCGGGTGGCGAGAGATATTCGGCGCGCGACGCGGCGCCATTTTTTGGCTGAAGACAAGATCCGGATCGTGCTGGACGGCCTTCGCGGGGAGGACAGCATTGCTGAGCTGTGCCGCAAGGAGGGCATAGCCCAGAGCCTGTATTACGTCTGGTCGAAGGAGTTTCTTGAGGCGGGCAAGCGGCGCCTGGCGGGCGATACCGCCCGGGCTGCGACCACGGACGAGGTGAAGGATCTGCGTCGGGAATCCACGGCCCTGAAGGAGGTCGTCGCCGAACAGGCTCTGGAAATCCGCCTGCTCAAAAAAAGCATGATCGCGGATGGGGGAGACGGGGAATGAGATATCCCGCTTCCGAGAAGGTCGAGATCATCTCCCTCGTCGAGCAATCGAGCCTGCCCGTCCGGCGTACGCTGGACCAGATCGGTGTTCCCAGGGCAACCTTCTATCGCTGGTATGATCAGTATCAGACGGGCGGCCCCGAGGCGCTCGAAGACCGGCCTGGGCGGCCCAGCCGGGTCTGGAACCGCATCCCTGACGATGTCCGTGCCGCGATCATCGAGCTGGCCCTGGAACAGTCGGAGCTGAGCCCGCGCGAGCTGGCGGTGCGCTTCAGCGACGAGCGGGGCTACTTCGTCTCGGAGGCCAGTGTCTACCGGCTGTTGAAGGCCCATGATCTGATCACCAGCCCGTCCTTCATCGTCATGAAGGCCGCCAAGGCCTTCACCGACAAGACGTCAGCGCCCAACGAGATGTGGCAGACCGACTTCACCTATCTGAAGATCATCGGCTGGGGCTGGATGTATCTGTCGACCATCCTGGACGACTTCTCGCGATACGTCATCGCCTGGAAGTTGTGCACCACCATGAAGGCCGGCGATGTCACCGATACGCTGGAACTGGCGCTCAGCGCCTCAGGCTGCGACCAGGCCCACGTCCGGCACAAGCCACGCCTGCTGTCCGACAACGGCTCCAGCTACATCTCCGGCGATCTGGCCGAATGGCTGGACGACCAGAACATGAAACACGTCCGCGGCGCGCCCTATCATCCCCAGACCCAGGGCAAAATCGAGCGCTGGCATCAGACCCTGAAGAACCGCATCCTGCTGGAAAACTATTATCTGCCCGGCGACCTTGAGGCGCAGATCGGCGCCTTCATCGAGCGCTACAACCATCACCGCTACCACGAGAGCCTGGGCAATGTGACGCCGGCGGACGCCTACTTCGGCCGAGCCGCCGACATCCTGCGCGAGCGCAGCCGCATCAAACGACAGACCATCGAACTTCGGCGCTTGCAGCACCGCAAAATCGCCGCCTAAATATCAACCCCAGATGAGGCCAACTCTCCGCTAAATCCGAACCCCACCTGTCTCAAAACTTCTGACGACGTACACCGCATGATAAGCCGGAGGCTCTCTTCGACGCTAAACGCTCGTTGCTTCCTAACGTTTGCTCCGATAGCGACGTGCACCGCATCGAAAGTCATCAGCGCCTTGCCGACGATGTCCAAATGTCCGCGCGTTATCGGGTCGAACGACCCGGCGTAGAGGGCTTTCGTTCGTTCAGCCTTGCGCATGCAGGCTCCTTCCCACCGTAACTCCTACCACATCGTGCAAGATTTCAATGAGCTATGCGGCGGCGCGAGATCGTGAATGCGCTGTAGTCATTCGGCGAGCATTTCCGGGCGCCCCCACGACCGCTTAGGGTCGATTTTTACCGTTACGGTCTGGCCAGCAAGCCGACCTTCGCCGCCTCGCGACCGTGCCACCCAGGAGCTGACCTACCCAACGGTCGTAGGGGGTGGGAGTACTAAACCGCTCGCGCGGTAAGGGCGGGGTTTGAGCATTTGAGCTCACTGGGCGCCTCCTGTCTGAGGATGACCGTGGATTGGCCACGTCATTTTCGAGACAGGAGAGACGTGATGGCGGAAGA
>JACDGF010000412.1 GCA_013815405.1 Caulobacteraceae bacterium
GCCTCGACCTCAAGGCGCCCCGCCATGCGCGCCTGGCGGACTATCGGGTGCTGCTGCTGACCGCCCATCCCGTGGCCGCGACGGACAGCCGGATCGCCGCCGCCCTGGAGGGGCTCGCCTCCCGCCTGGAGGGGGCGGGCGTGAAGGTGGCGCGCCACGCCGATCGGCTGCCGGACCTGGCGGCCGCTCATCAGGTCTATCTCACCCTCCTGATGACCGCCATGTCGCGCGGCGCCCCGCCCAGGCCCGACCCGCTCACCGCCCACGGCTGGCTGGACGCCCTGGACGCGCAGCTGGCCTTCCGCCGCCAGTGGGCCGCCCTGTTCGAAGACATCGACGTCATCATCGCCCCGGCCTTCGGCGTGGTCGCCTTCGCCCATGACGACGCGCCCTTCGCCGAACGCGAGCACGTGATCGACGGGGCGGCGACGCCCTATCCGAACCAGGTCGCCTGGCCCGGCATGGCCACCCTGGCCAACCTCCCCGCCACCGCCGTCCCGATCGGCGCCACGGCCGAAGGCCTGCCGATCGGCGCCCAGATCATCGGCCCCTATCTGGAAGACCGCACGACCATCGCCTTCGCCGGACTGCTGGAACAGGCGTTCGGCGGGTTTCAGCGTCCGGGGGCGTAGGCTTACCCCCCAAACCCGTCATGGCCGGGCGTCAGTCCCAGCCAACCATGAACACCGCGCGGGCCATGGCGGCGCCGGGCGCGGCCACTCCGATCCGGGTGTTCATGGATCACCGGGACTGACGCCCGGTGATGACGGGAGGAAGTAAGGAATCCCGAATCGGATTGGATTTTGGCTCAGGTCTTCATCTTGTAGCCCGTGGCGAACATCCACAGGCAGCCCAGACCCAGGAGGACGGTGAGGCTTGCCGTCATCGCCACGCCCACCGCCAGCGATCCGTCCGCGTGGCCGATGAAACCGTAGCGGAAACCGGCGATCAGATATAAGAACGGGTTGTAGTGCGAGGCGCTCCGGAACGGCTCGGGCAGGCGCGAGACCAGGTAGAAGGTTCCCGACAGGAAGGTCATGGGCATGATGATGAAGTTGCCCACCGCCGCGATGTGATCGAACTTCTCCGACCAGATGGCGGCCATCAGGCCCAGCATGCCCATGATCAGGGCCGCCCCGGCCCCGAAATAGACCACCGCCCAGAGATGGGCGATCGATGGGTGAGCGAAGGGGAGGACCGCCAGGGCCGTCACCGCGCCGACCACGACCCCTCGCGTGGCCGCGCCCAGGGTGAAGCCGGCCACCTGCTCGGCCGGCGACAGCGGCGGGGTGATGAAATCGCCGATCAGCCCGTTCATCTTGGCTTGCAACAGGCTGGAAGACGAGTTGGAAAAGGCATTGCCCAGGATCTGCATCATGATCAGCCCCGGCGCGACGAAGGTGGCGAAGTTCACCCCCTCTATCGGCGGGGCGGCGCCGCGCACGGCGACCACGAACACCAGCATATAGAGAAGCGCCGTCACCACCGGCGCCGCGAGGGTCTGGGCCCCGACCTTCCAGAACCGGCGCACTTCGCGCAGATAGAGGGTGCGAAGGCCCTCCCAGTTGACCCCGTGATAGTCGCGGGGCGCCGGGGGGATCACGGCGGCCTGGGGCATGTCCTTCATCGCCCTCATGTGCCCATGGGCTGGGCAACGCGCAAGCCGCCGAGGCGCAAATCAAGATGTTGGGTACTATATACTTGACAAAGGATAGAGGGGGAATATGGTGAGCGGCATAGGAGCCGAGCCATGATCCTCACCGATCCGATCTTCACCGACGAGGCCAAAGCCCGCGAGCATTTGGAAGCGACCCGTTGGCCGCAAGGCCCGGAATGTCCGCACTGCGGCGTTGTCGATCAGGCGACCCTGCTTCACGGCAAGGCGCACCGCCCCGGCGTGTATGAGTGCCGCGCCTGCCGCGATCAATTCACCGCGACCGTTGGAACTGTGTTCGAGCGCTCCAAAGTGCCGCTCAATAAGTGGATGCTCGCCAGCTATCTCATGGCGTCATCGAAAAAGGGCGTCTCCGCTCACCAGCTCCACCGCACGCTAGGCGTGACCTATAAAACCGCGTGGTTCATGGCGCACCGTTTGCGCGAGGCCATGAAGCCCACCGATTTCATGCCCTTTGGCGTCGGGGGCGGGGCGGTGGAAGTGGATGAGACTTTCATCGGAACCGACAAGGATCGCGCCGTCACCAAGCCGGTCAAAAAGCATGGCCGCCGCACGGCCAACATGAACAAGATCGTGACCCTGGTCGATCGCAACAGCGGCGAGGCCCGCTCCAAGGTCGTCAAGGATTTGAGCCGCGCGACCCTCTGGCCGTTCATCGCCGTCAACGTTGAACGCGAAGCTCGCCTTATGACGGATGAGTTTGGTGCCTACGTCCAGATCGGCGAGGAATTCGCCCAGCATGGCCGCGTGAACCATAGCGCCGGGGAATATGTCTCCCGCGCCGATAGGTCGATCCATACCAACACGGTCGAGGGCTTCTACGCGATCTTCAAACGCGGCATGAAGGGCATCTATCAGCATTGCGGCCAACAGCACCTTCACCGCTACATCACCGAATTTGATTTCCGCTACTCAGCCCGTATCGCCCTTGGCGTCGATGATGAGGACCGCACCGCCAAGTTGTTGCGCGGCATCGGTGGGCGTCGCCTGACCTATCGGCGGATTGGTGACGCCCACTACGCTTAGGCAGAAAGCCAAGCGCATTCAGGCGAAGCGAAAGAACGC
>JACDGF010000413.1 GCA_013815405.1 Caulobacteraceae bacterium
GCGTAAACCACGCCCCGCCGCCTGGCGTCCCTTTGGGCGACGGGCGGCGGCGGCCGGTCTAGGCCTCCAGCACCGCCAGCGCCGCCGCCGTGGCGACGGCCAGCGCGTTTGGCGAATAGGCGGTCGGCCGGCCAAAGCCCCAGACCGGGCCGGGCCAGGCCGGATCGTCGGCGCGGCGGCCGGTCACATGGACGTGGAGATGGGCGGTAATGTTGCCCAGGGCCCCGATGTTGAGTTTCTCCACCGGGCGGCCCGCCGCCTCGCCGATCGCGCGCGCGGCGCGCCCGGCCAGGACGATTTCCGCCATCAGGAGAAAACGGGCGGGCTCTGGAAGATCCTCGATTTCCCGCGCCCCCGCCACGCGCGGGATCAGCACCAGCCAGGCGAAGCGCGCGTCGAGCTGAAGGCGCGCGTCGCAAAGGGCGAGGCGGGTGAGCGGGGCGGAGGTGGTAAAAAACGCCGGGTCGAGCGCGAACATCGGGGCAGCCTTGCAGGCGCCCGGCCGCCGGTCTAGACCGCGCGCGGATTTCAAGCCCCCTTTCCCTTCGGAGACTTAAGGCATGGCCCGCGCGAAGATCGCCCTGATCGGGGCGGGGATGATCGGCGGCGCCCTGGCGCACATCATCGCCCGCGAGGGCCTGGGCGATGTGGCGCTGTTCGACATCGTCGACGGCGTGCCCCAGGGAAAGGCGCTGGACCTCGGCCAGGCGACCGCCGTCTTCGGGGCCGACGCGCGGCTCGAGGGGACCAGCGACTACGCCGGCCTGGCCGGGGCCGATGTCTGCATCGTCACCGCCGGGGTGCCGCGCAAGCCGGGCATGAGCCGGGACGACCTCCTCGGCATCAACCTCAAGGTGATGAAGGCGGCGGGGGAGGGCATCGCCGCCCATGCGCCCGGCGCGTTCGTGATCTGCGTCACCAATCCGCTGGACGCCATGGTCTGGGCCCTGCGCGAGTTTTCCGGCCTCCCGCCCGCCATGGTCATCGGCATGGCCGGGGTTCTGGATTCCGCCCGCTTCGCCTTCTTCCTCAGCCAGCGGCTGGGGGTTTCGGTGCGGGATGTCCACGCCTGGACCCTCGGCGGCCACGGCGACGACATGGCCCCCATGGTCCGCCACTCCACGGTGGGGGGCCTCCCCCTGCCCGAACTCGTGCGCCAGGGCCTCATCAGCCAGGAAGAGCTCGACGGCATCGTCACGCGCACTCGCGGCGGGGGCGGGGAGATCGTCGCCCTGCTCAAGACCGGCTCGGCCTTCTACGCCCCGGCCGAAAGCGCCGTCGCCATGGCGCGCTCCTACTTGAAGGACGAGAAGCGCGTCCTGCCCTGCGCGGCCTATCTCACCGGCCAGTATGGCCTCACCGGGCTCTATGTCGGCGTACCGGCGGTGATCGGCGCGGGCGGCGTCGAACGGATCCTGGAGTTCCCTCTGGACGAGGCGGAAAAGGCGATGTTCGCCAAGTCGACGGCCTCGGTCCAAGGCCTGATGGCGGCGTGCCGGCAGATCGAACCCTCCCTGGCGTGACCACGCCGGGACCGACGCTCGAGACGGCGCGCCTCGTCCTGCGTCCGATTCAGGCGGAGGACTTCGAGGGTTGGGCGGCGTTCGCGGCCGACGAGGAGGCGATGCGGTTCCTGGGCGGCGTTCAGCCCCGGTCGGTGGCGTGGCGCGGTTTCCTTTCGGTCGCCGGGGCCTGGTCGATCCAGGGCTTTTCCATGTTCTCGGTGATCGAACGGGCCAGCGGCCGGTGGCTGGGACGCCTGGGGCCGTGGCGGCCCGAGGGCTGGCCGGGCGACGAGGTCGGCTGGGGGCTGATCCGGGAGGCCTGGGGAAAGGGCTTCGCCGCCGAGGGCGCGGCCGCCGCGATCGACTGGGCCTTCGAGACGCTGGGCTGGACGGAGATGATCCACTGCATCGACCCGGGAAACACCGCCTCCCAGGCCCTCGCGCGCCGCCTCGGCTCCACCCTCCTGCGCACCGGGCACCTCCCGCCCCCCTACGACGAACCGGAAATCGGCCTCTGGGGCCAGACCGCCGCCGCCTGGCGCGCGCGGAGGAGGGTGGACCGATAGCGTGCGCGCACGATACCCAAAAGGACCGTCATGGCCGGGCGTGTCCCGGCCACCCATGAACACCGCTCACGCCATGGCCGCGCCGGCGCGGCTACTCCGAACGCCATGTTCATGGATCACCGGGACTGACGCCCCGTGATGACGGTAGGGAAGGGGGCGGCCGTGCTGGGCGCGACCGTTCCCGGGAAGACGATCAAAACCACCCCGCCTCCCGCAACCGCTTGGCGTAGGCCCGGCTGACCGGGGCCTCGGCGCCGTCCTTCAGGGTCAGGGTCGCCCGGCCGTCGCCGCGCGCCGTCTTAACGACCGCGCCGCGGGCCACCCACCAGGAGCGATGGGTCTGGGCCCCTTCGATCCCCGCCAATTCGGCGATCGCGTCGGAAAGGCGCATCAGGATCAGGTCCTGGCCCTTGGAGGTGTGCAGGCGCAGATAGTGGTCCTGCGCCTCCACCGCCCACACCTCCGCGCCCACGAGTTTGCGCGGCAGGCGTTCGAGGAACTTCGCCGGCGGCGCCCCAATGGCGGCGGCATGGGTCTCCACCGCCCCTCGCCGCCGGACCAGGAAGGCCAGGGCCGTCATGCCGGCGGTTGTCGCCAGGGTGCCGGGAAACACGTCCAGGAGCAGGCGCGGATCGAACGGCCGGTGCTTGGCGACGACCTCGGCCATCG
>JACDGF010000414.1 GCA_013815405.1 Caulobacteraceae bacterium
GCCGGGAAGGCCGCGCCGGACGGCCGCGCCTGGGGCTGGCGCTCCGCGGCCTCCATCGCCGCCATCTGAGGGCGTCAGCGCCGCGCGCTCAGCTGCCGGACCAGGTTCTCATTGAATTTCTGGAACGCGGGCCTGACGAATCCTTCCTTGCCCAGGCCCCAGGCCCAGCGGACCGAGCCGGCGTCGAACACCTCGGCTCCGGCGGGCGAGGTGAACCAGGTCGCCTCGGCGACGCCCGGCTTGCCGTGGGCGTCGATCGCCTCGCCCCGGAAGAGCACGCTCACCCGCGCCGGATCCAGGACCGGGATGCGCGAGCGACCGGCGTCCCACAGGCGCCGGCCGTCGCCGAGCGGGTCGCGATTGTCCCACTCGTAGCCGACGACCTCGGCGGCCACGTCGCCCGCCTTCCAGCCGGTCCCCGCGAACAGGGGAAGGTCGATCCGGACCACCCGGTAGGCCGGGCGCTGGTCCGACGCCGGGTCGAACCAGCTTTGGAAGGCGCCGCCCATCAGCATGGTCTCGGGCCTCCGCGCGCCGGAGCGGAAATTGCCGGTCACGAGCAGCGTGGAGCCGCCAACGTCGCCGCGGCGTGCGATCGGGTCCGCCGCGGTCTTGTAACAGACCATTTGGCGCCCGCGCGACGCGCCGCCGGGCGCCCGGTCCAGATCGCCGTAGCGGACCTGGCAATAGGCGGCGTCGGCGCCCAAAAAAGCCGTGTTGCCGCCGTGTTCGAAGATGCGGCGCTGGAAGGCGTCGAACTCCTCCCCGCTCCAGTATTCGTCGTGGGCGCCGGTGATCACCAACGGGTAGGCCTCGATCAGGCCGGGGTCGGCGTGAACGTCGAAATTGCCGGCGTAGTCGACCCCGCCCAGGCTCGGCGCCAGGCTCTCCAGCCACGCGACCAGATAGGCGTCGTATTCGAAGAAGGCCGGCGGCGTGGGCCGGTCGAAGGAGACCATCAGGCCGCGCCGCTCGTCGTCTTCGTTGGGATAGAGGCTGTGACCGCCCCAGGGATTGTAGGCCTGGTAGGTGTTGGTTCCCAGGCGCGCCAGGACGGCGCCGGAGCGCCGGGGATTGGAGACGATCCAGAAGGCGGCGCGGACGTCGCGGGTGGCGGTGGTTTCTTCGACCACGTCGGCGAAGTAGCAGCCGGGCGGCCAGGCGGCGGTGTCGATGTCGGCGAAGGCCGGCGGCCAGCCGGGGCCGATGGCGGCGCCCGAGGCGGTGGCCCCGCGATAGGCGACCTCGGTGAAGCCGCTCGTCCAGATCAGGCGAGGCGCCCCCGCGCCGACGCGGAACACCTCCAGCCGCACCCGGCGGGCGGGCTCGCCCGGTCCGGCCGCCATCATCACGTTCAGCGGCTCGCCCGGCCGGACGCTGTGGCGATCGACATAGGCCCAGATGCGCTGGCCCCTGAAGAAGGCGGTCCACGGCCCCGCCGATGGGACGGGCGCGGCGCCGGCGCCCTGGCTCTGGGCGCGGGAGGGCAGGGGCGCGGCGGCCAGCCCGGCCCCGGCCAGGCGCAGGAGGAGGCGGCGGGGAATGGACGGCCAGGCGGTCATGGTCGCGTGGCTGGGGAACTAGGACTCGAACCTAGAATGACGGTACCAAAAACCGCTGTGTTACCATTACACCATTCCCCAGCGGATGCGCGAAGCGGCGCCCGCGCGCGAGCCCGGTGAGATAGACCAGGACCCCTCCGCTTGCAACGCGGGCGCCGCCCTCTGGGGCCCCCCGCTTGCTTGCGACCGTTAGGGGGGTCCTCTATAAGGCCGCTCCTCATCGGAGTGTGGCTCAGTCTGGTAGAGCACCGCGTTCGGGACGCGGGGGTCGCAGGTTCGAATCCTGCCACTCCGACCAAATTTCCTTCAAGGTTTTCCGGCGCGTGAAACAGTTCCTGATCACGGTGGCCGGGGTCTTCGTCGGCTTGGCGCTGTTCATGATCGGCGTGCCGATCCTGATCGTTTTCCTGGTGGCGGCCGCGGTCCAGCCGGCGCCGATGACCGGGCGGGGCGTGCTGGTTTTGGACCTTCGCGGCGCCCTCGCCGACCAGGAGGCCGGGGGCCCGCTGGCGTTCCTCGAGGGCAAACCGCAGTCGGTGATGGCGATCGAGGAGGGCCTGCGCCGGGCCGAGGGCGACGACCGGGTCAAGGGCCTCTTCGTCCGCCTGCCCGAAGGAGGCATGGCCCCGGCGGCCGCGGACGAGCTTCGCCTGGCGTTCAAGCGCTTCCGGGCGAGCGGCAAGCCGATCCTGGCCCATGGCCAGGGGCTCTACGCCGAAGGCATGGCGGTCTCGACCTACGAGCTGGCGGCGGCCTCCGGCGACGTGTGGATGCAGCCGGGATCCGCCTTCCAGGCCACCGGCGCCGCGCGCCAGGACATCTTCTTCAAGCGCCTGTTCGATCGCCACGGCGTCGCCGCCGACTATCAGCAGCGCTATGAATACAAGACCGCGGTCAACCCCTACCTCTACAGCGACTACACGGCGGCCCACCGGGAGTCGGAACAATCCTGGATGGGCTCGGTCTATCAGGCCGCGGTCGCCGCCGTGGCGGCCGATCGCGGCCAGGCGCCGAGCCAGGTCGCGGCCCTGATCGAGGCCGGCCCCTATCTCGCCGAGGACGCCCGGGCCAAGGGCCTGATCGGCAAGAACGCCCAGCCGCTCACCGGTTCGGTCGCCGCCGTCAGCGTCGGCGTCGTCAAGGGGGCACCGGTGCTCGACCTCGACTACCC
>JACDGF010000415.1 GCA_013815405.1 Caulobacteraceae bacterium
GCCCTGGCCTGCCCGGCGGTGACGGCGCTCACCCTTGTCGACCTCGACCGCCGCGCGATCGATGCGGCGCGCCGCAACATCGCCGATCCCCGCGCCCGATTTCTCCAGCACGACCTGCGCCGCCCTTCACCGGGCCTCGTCGAACTGGACTTCGCGATCATGAACCCGCCCTTCCACGAAGGCGGAAAAGACGACAAGGCCCTGGGTCAGGCCTTCGTCGCCGCCGCCGCCGCCATGCTGAAAAAAGGCGGCGTGTGCCGCCTGGTCGCCAACGTCGCCCTGCCCTACGAGGCGCCGCTGGCCCGTGATTTTTCCAGCGTGGCGCTCATCGACCGCTCCGGCGGCTACAAGATCTACGAGGCGCGCCGGTGAAGACCCCGATGGCGCGCCTGGACCGCCTTCTGGCCAATCTCGGATACGGCTCGCGCCGCGAGGTTCAGGGCCTGATCGGCGCGGGCCTGGTCGAGTTCGATGGCGAGACCCTGCGCGACACCGGCCGGAAGCTGCCGGTCACGCCCGACCTGCCCGGGCGGATGCGCGTCCAAGGCGCGCCCCTCGACCCGCCCGCGCCCCTGACCCTGATGCTGCACAAGCCCCTGGGCGTGGTCTGTTCGCATCGCGAAACCGGACGCAGCCTCTATGAGCTTCTCCCGATCCGCTGGCGCGCCCGCGACCCCGTCCTCTCCAGCGTCGGGCGCCTGGACGCGGACACCACCGGCCTTCTGCTGATCACCGACGATGGGCCCCTGCTTCACCGGATCATCTCGCCGCGCAACCATGTGGGGAAACGCTATCGCGTCACCCTGGACCGTCCCCTGAGAGGCGACGAAGCCGCCCTGTTCGCCGCCGGAACCCTGATGCTCGAAGGGGAGACCACGCCCCTGACGCCCGCCTGCCTCCATCCTCTTTCGCCCACCACGGCCCACCTCACCGTCACCGAAGGCCGCTACCACCAGGTGCGCCGCATGTTCGCCGCCGCCGGCAATCACGTCACCGCCCTTCACCGCGATCGCATCGGCGGCCTCGATTTACCCGCGGACCTGGCGCCAGGCGCCTTCCGCAAGCTTGGCGACGCGGAGCGGGCGGCCGTGTTTGAACAAATGCCGCCCTGACGCGGCATTGCTAGCGGCCCCGCCACCAGGCCAGCGCCCGCCGCTCCAGGCCTTGGAAGATCAGGTGGACCCCCGCCGCCATCAGGGCGAGGGCGACGATGGCGGCGAACATCTTGGCGGTCTGGAGACGGTTGCCGGCTTCCAGGATGCGCCAGGCCAGGCCCTGGGCGCCGCCGGAGCCCGCGACGAACTCGGCCACCACCGCGCCGATGATCGCCAGGCCCGACGCGACCTTGCTGCCCTCGACGATGAAGGGCAGGGCCGAGGGCAGGCGCAGCTTGAAAAGCCGCTGGAGGGGCCTCGCGCCATAGAGGTCGAACAGGCGCTCCAGATCGGGCTCGGCCGAGGTCAGGCCCCGGACGGTTCCAGAAAAGATCGGAAAGAAGGCGACGATGGCCGCCAGGGCGACGATCGCGCGGCCGGGATGATCGACCCCGGTCCAGATCACGATCAGCGGTGCGATGGCCACGATCGGCGTGACTTGCAGGGCCACCGCCAGCGGGCGGACCGCCTGTTCGGCGGCGCGGCTCAGGCTCACCGCCAGCGCCAGGCCGCCGCCGAGCACGCTGGCCACCGCCAGGGCCTCCAGGGCCATGGCCAGGGTTCGCCATGCGGAGAGGGCCAAAAGTGGCGCGTTGCCGGCCAGCGCGACGGCGATCGCCGAAGGAGGCGGGAGCAAATATGGCGGCACATGCCCCAGGCGGCACGCCGCTTCCCAAGCCGCCAGCAGCCCGGCCACCAGGGTCAGGGGCGCCGCCGAGAACGAACGGAGTCTCACGCGGCGGGCGCCATGGCATGGGCAAGCCGGTCCGAAACCGCCTCCGCGGCCAATCGGAAGAGCGGCGTGGCGCGAAAACCGGCGGGGCGCGGCAAGGGCGCGTCGATCGTTTCCTCGCCGGCCAGGCGGCCCGGCGCGGGCGTCATCACCACCACCCGTCCGGCCATATAGACGGCCTCCTCGACATTGTGGGTGACGAAGACGATCGCTGGGCGCGTTCCCGCCCACAGAGCCAGAACATCATCGGCCAGGGCGCGCCGGGTGATCTCGTCGAGGGTGGCGAAGGGTTCGTCGAGCAGCAGGATCCTGGGCTCCGTGACCAGGGCGCGAGCCAGGGAAACCCGCATGGCCATGCCGCCGGAGAGCTGCGCGGGACGGGCGGCGGCGGCCAGCGCCAGACCGACCCGCGCCAGGGCAACGTTGGCCCGGCGACCAGTGTCGGGCTTGGGAACGCCCGCCAACTCGAGCGGCAAGGCGACGTTCGCCGCCGCGCTCAGCCACGGCGCCAGGGTGGGGGCCTGGAAGACCACCGAGGTCTCGCCCCTCGCCGCGGCCAGTTCCACCACCCCCCGGGTCGGCGCCTCGAGCCCGGCGAGCAGACGCAGGGCGGTGGACTTGCCGCAGCCCGAGGGGCCCACGAGGGCGACGATCTCTCCAGGCGCGAGGACGAAATCAAAGGGGCCGAGCGCCCGCCCCCGCCCCGGATAGTCGACCTCCGCGGCGGCAAGGCGCGCGACGGGAAGGGTCACGCGAGAAACCCTCCCTCCCCTTCATGGGGACATAGCCGCCGCTTTGCGCCACCTCCGTCA
>JACDGF010000416.1 GCA_013815405.1 Caulobacteraceae bacterium
GCGTGAACCGGGACGGCCGGGACGGCCTCGGCGTCGAGACGGCATTGGGTCATTCGGGCGCCCGCTCCGGAGGCGACAGGTTCGTCCATCTGTCCCAAGCCGGAGGCGACCGCAACCGTGGCGGTGGCCCCGAAACCACACCTTGCGAAGAAAAGACTCGCCGCCGGCGGCAAAGAGGGCTCGCCGGCTTGCGCTGGAGGGTCGTAAGCCCTTGATAACGGCGGCCCGATGACGGGCTCGTGGATGTCGGTTCGCCTCGCCGGTGGGGCGTTTATAGAGTGCGGTCAGGGTTTCTTCACCAATGTCGGCTCATCTACCGGGCGTGCCGGAAGGGGACGGCGGAAAGATTGACTTTCGCCGAAAGGGATTTATCGCCGCATAGTTGATCGGCGGGAGAAGTTTGTGTAGCGTCCGCACTGACTCGGGCGTGGGTGTCGGGCGACTCGGGATCGGGGCGCCCTCGCCGAAGGGATTTTTGAGACAAGGCTGCCCGATCATCTCGATCGCGGCAGAGGGCAAGGAAGGGATCGGACTATGAAATTGAAACTTCTGGCTGGCGCCGCGGTAGCCGCGATGCTCGGCGCTCCGGCGATGCTGGCCGCCCCGGCTGCCTTCGCCCAGGACACCGACAGCGACTTTTCGGCCACCCAACCGGGCTGGTACGGGGCCATCGAAGGCGCCGGCCACCACATGCGGGGCTTCGATCTGGAGTTCGAGCCGCTCCCCACCGACAACGACGGCTTCAATGTCCGCACCCATGACGTCGACTGGGCGGCCTTCGCGCGCATCGGCTATCGAATTTCGCCGCACATCCGGTTGGAAGTGGAAGGCGGCTACCGTCACGGCGGCATCACCACCATCCATGACTTCAAGACGCCGACGACGGACGACGACATCGACTTCTGCGACTCCGGATCGACCAGCGGCGACAACTGCGGCGATCCTGGCGGCCGGGTGAACGCCTGGACCGGGATGGGCAACGTCATTTTCGACCTGCTGCCGCACTCCCGGCTCAACCCGTTCATCGGCGGCGGCGCCGGCGTGGTCCACGTCAACGTCCATTCCGACGGCGTGCTGGTCGGCACGGGCCTGCCCGGCGGGCCGCTCCCCGCTCGCCTCGATGATTCCGACACCCAGTTCGCCTATCAGGGCATCGGCGGCATATCGTTCCGCGCCACCGATCAGCTGAACATCGATCTGACCTACCGCTACCTCAGCGGCTCGAAGCTCAAGTTCCAAACCCCCGACTTCGACGTCGTCCAGACGGGTGGCGTCCGCGGGCGCTACGAAGACCAATCGGTGGCCCTGGGCCTGCGCTACAGCTTCGCGTCCCCCCCGCCGCCGCCTCCCCCGCCGCCGCCTCCCCCGCCGCCGGAGCCCGCGCCTCCTCCGCCTCCGCCTCCGCCTCCGGAGGCTCCGGCGCCCCAGACCTTCGAGGCCAAGGACTACGTCATCTACTTCCCGTTCGATCAGTATGTGATCGTGCCGGAAGCCCAGGCGGTGCTCCAGGACGCGGCCAAGTATGCGTCCGACGGCCACGCCACGCGGGAAGTCGTCATCGGCTACACGGACACCTCCGGCTCGGTTCGCTACAACCTTCGCCTGTCGGAACGCCGGGCCAAGGCCACCGCCGACGCCCTGGTCTCCCTGGGCGTGCCCCAGACGAACCTGGACGTCAGCTGGAAGGGCAAGTCCGACCTCGCCGTCCAGACCCCCGACGGCGTCAAGGAGCCGCTCAACCGCCGGGCCACGATCCACGTGCAGTTCTGATCGCGGTCTTCAAAGTACCGATCTTAGGGAGAGCCCGGCCGAAAGGCCGGGCTCTTTCCGTTTGGGGATGGGCGCGCCGCCGAGGGGGAGAATATGCCGGCGTGTGGCGCGCCGGACACTGACAAGGACCCATTGTCTGTTATTGATTCGCTCTGGTCTGCTTGACCGCCCGCGAGGGCATGGAAGGGGATGGGACAATGAAACCACAGCTTCTGGCCGGGGCCGCCGCCGCCGCCCTGCTCGCCGCCACCGGGGCCTTCGCGCAGGACAGCGGCTGGTATGGCGCCATCGATCTTGGAGCCCATCAGATCCGGCCCTTTGAAACCGTGGCCTCGGGCGAAGAGCCTCAGGGGTTGAACTTCCGCACCAACATCAATTTCGCCGGTTTCGCGCGGCTGGGATACCGGATCTCGCCGCACGTCCGCGTCGAGCTGGAAGGCGGCTACCGCCGTTCGGGCAATTTCAGCTCGGCCCACGACACCGATCAGCCGCCCCTTGGCGATGGGTTCGACCTGTGCGCGGTCGGCAGCGCGCCGGGCCAGTGCGATCGGCCCGACGGGTCGCTCGACGCGTGGACCGGCATGGCCAACCTGCTGATCGACGTCCTGCCCAATGCCATACTGGATCCGTTCGTCGGCGGCGGCGTGGGCGTCAACTACATCCGCCTTCGCGCCGACGGGGCGATCAACATCAACGGCGACAACACCGCCGACACCCTGTCGATCCACGACTCGAACACCAAGTTCGCCTACCAGGGCATCGCCGGCGTGGCGTTCAGGGCGAGCGAGCGGCTGAACGTCGACCTGACCTATCGCTATATCGACGGCCAGCGGGCCGGTTTCAAAAGCGTCGCCACCGGCACATTCCAGCCGGGAACCTTCAGCGCCCACTACCGCGACCAGTCCCTCACCCTGGGGCTGCGC
>JACDGF010000417.1 GCA_013815405.1 Caulobacteraceae bacterium
TATCCGCCCCGGCGCGACGGGAAAGCCCGTCCCCGGCTACCAGGCGATCATCCTAGATGAGCGGGGCCATGAGCTCCCCGCCGGCGAGGCGGGCCGGCTTGCCGTGCGCGGACCGACGGGGTGCCGATATCTGGATGACGAACGCCAGGCGGACTATGTCGCCCAGGGCTGGAACATCACCGGCGACACGTTTCGCCGGGACGCGGACGGCTATTTCTGGTTCGTCGCCCGGGCCGACGACATGATCGTCTCCAGCGGCTACAACATCGCCGCGCCGGAGGTCGAGGCGGCCCTGCGGGCCCATCCCGCGGTGGCCGAGTGCGCGGTCGCGGCCTGGCCCGACCCGCAACGGGGCCACATCGCCAAGGCCTTCGTCGTGTTACGCTCGCCGGCCCGGGACGAGGCGGCCCTGGCCCGCGAACTGCAGGACTTCGTCAAATCCGCCCTCGCCCCCTACAAATACCCCCGCGCGATCGCCTTCGTCGAAGACCTACCCCGGACCCCGACCGGCAAGATCCAGCGTTATCGATTGCGCCAGCCGGCGATCCCGCCTCATCCCAGCACGGCGACCTTTCCCGTCGACAGGTCGTAGTAGGCCGCCACTACCTTAAGCGCGCCCTGTTTGATCAGGTCGGCCAATACGGGTGAGGACGTCGCCAGCAGGCCCGCCTGGATCTGGGCGTTGGCCTTGGAGACGGCCTCGACGTCCGCGCCGCCGCGCTCGACGGCGGGGCGCAGGGGCCGGTAGAGGGCGCTGATCTGGCCTGGGACGGCCTTGCCGGCGATCGCCGCCTTCACCGCGCCGCAGCCTTGATGGCCCAGGACCATGATCCCGCGCGTGCCCAGCACGGCGGCGCCGTATTCGAGGGTGGCGATGATTTCGGGGGTGGCGACATTGCCGGCCACCCGGGCGACGAAGACATGGCCCAGGCTCTGGTCGAACACCAGCTCCACCGGCACGCGGGAATCGGCGCAGGAGAGCACGGCGGCGAAGGGCTCCTGCTTGGCGACGGTCCCCGCCTTGAGGATATCGAGGTCCTCCTGGAACGAGGTCAGCCGGTTGGCGGCGAACCGCGCATTCCCGGCCATCAGGCGCTCCAGCGCCGCATTGGGGCTCAAACGCGTCTGCGCCCGGGCCGGCGGGGCGCGGAGCATAGCCCCGGTCGCCACCGCCCCGCCGGCGGCGAGGAAACGGCGGCGTGGAAGCCCAGGGCCGCTCGCGTCTCCGGCGCACCCGCATCGTCCGTCCATGGTTTTCGTCATCTTGCCCTCCGGTTCATGACAGCCTCGAAAAAATGTACATCGACGCCGCGTAGAGGCCGATTACAAGCGCGGCGCCGGCGAGGCTGAACCTCCCCGCCCTTCCAGGCGGCGGGCTCAGCCACCAGCCCGGGGCGCGGCTCGCGCGCGGGACCAGGACGTTGAGCAGCAGGACGCTGACCCCGTTGCCGACGAAGAGGGCGAGCCAGAAAGGCAGCTTCGCGCTCTTGATCAGCAGGGGCTTCTGTACCCAGAGCCCGAACAGGAAGACCACCGGATAGAGCAACAGCAGGACGACCATGTTCTGCTTCCAGGCCGGGGGACCGGAGGCCGGACCGGCGTCCGGGTGGACCGACCGCCAAGGGTCGTCCATGCGGGTGAGGATCGCCCGGATTCGGCCCTCGGCAAGAGACATGCGGTTGCACGGCGCGGCAACGGACGCGAGCCGAAGCGCGGGCTTCCGCCTACGCTTGTAAATGACCTGGTAGTTAGCTATTGATGACTTGTGAGTCAGCAGTCGCCCGTGGCGGAGGATCGGGAACCCAGGTTCAGGCGGCGCAAGACCGCGCGGCCGGGCGAGATCATCGCCGCGGCGCTGGAGGTGTTCGCCGAGCGGGGGTTCGCGGCGGCGCGGCTGGCGGATATCGCCCACCGGGCCGGCGTTTCGAAGGCCGCCCTCTACCTCTATTTCCCGGACAAGGACGCCCTGTTCCGGGCCGTCGTCGGCGAAGCGATCGCGCCGAACTTCGTCGAACTGCGCGTGATGGCGCGCGCCTACGAGGGGCCTTTCGCGGCCCTGGCCCCGCTGCTTCTGGAACGGATCGCGCGGGCGGCGACGACGACCCGCCTGCCGGCCGTGGCCAAGATGATCATCGGCGAGTCGCGCAACTTCCCTCAACTGGCCAGGGTCTGGCATGACCAGATCGTCTCGGGCGCGGCGGCCCTGGTTTCGGACCTGATCGCCGAGGCCCAGGCGCGCGGAGAGATCAAGCCGGGCCGGCCGCGCTTCCACGCCTTTTCCCTGATCGGACCCATGCTCATGGGATTGCTGTGGCGCGAGACGTTCGAGCCGATCGGGGCCGAGCCGATCGACCTGGCGGCCCTGGCGCGCCAGCACGCCGCCACGGTGCTGAGCGGGATGCTGGCGGAGACGGGGCGATGAAGCGGCTTCTTTTCGCTGGCCCGGTGATGTTCGCGACCGCCTGCGCCGCGGTGGGCCCCGACTACCGGGCGCCGGTCTTGGCGACTCCGCCGGGCTATGCGGAAGCCGCATCGCGAGGCGACGCGGCCGATCTTCGCGCCTGGTGGACGCGGTTCGGGGACGCGACCCTGACCCGCCTGGTCGAGCGGGCGCTCAGGCGGAACCTCGACCTGGAGCAGGCCCGGGCGCGGCTGGCCGAGGCGCGGGCCGACGAGGCCGCCGCC
>JACDGF010000418.1 GCA_013815405.1 Caulobacteraceae bacterium
GCGCCCGTGAGCGGTGACCCAGCGGACGCGGTAGACCTGCCGCTCACCTCTGTATTCGATGCCGGCGTCGAGCTGGCGACCGGGCATGCGCCGCCGGATGCCCTCGATCACCCGTCCGAGGGGCGCCATCTGCCCCTGGCGCACCCCTTGGCGGGCTTCGTCCTGCTGCTGACGCCATCCCGCGCCCAGGGAGTTGGGCTCCCGAGGCGGCGGGGGTTGGGGAATAAAGCGGTCCGGCATCGGGCGCGGGTGGAAACGGGCCTCCCCGCGACCGCCAAACATCCTCCCGCCGCCATGGCCGCCACCTTGACGCATTCCCGCCTCGCTAGCGGTGGCCAGGGTCCCGGCGATGGCCAGGCCGGCGAAAAGGGCGAGGAGAGGGCGCACACTTGGCAGCCTAGGCGAGCCCGGCTGAACCGCGGCTGAACGACCGTCTTTCCAGCGCGCGCGCGGTCACGCCCGTCGTCCCGGCGTATAGGGCCGTTCACGCCGCCACGCCTCGGCGAAACGCTCCAGCTCGCGGTCGGGCGCCTCGGGCAGGGTCACGACCAGCCGCGCCAGCAGATCGCCGCGGCCGTGGGGACCGGCCAAGCCGCGTCCCTTCAACCGCAAGGTGGACCCGGAGTTCGATCCCTTGGGCACGTTCAAGCTCACCGGTCCCTCGGGCGTCGGCGCCTGGACCTTGCCGCCGAGGATGGCGTCGGGCGCCGAGACGGGCAGATCCATGACCAACTGCTCACCTTCCCGACGAAAAATCGGATGCGGGCGAAGGATAAGTTCGATCAAGGCGTTTCCGGGGCCCGCGGGACCGGGCTCGCCCTGGCCCTTGAGCCTCAGGACCTGGCCGTCGACCGCCCCCTTGGGTATGGTCACGTCCAGGGTGCGCCCGTCGGAAAACGCGACGCGCCTCTTGCCGCCGACGATGGCCTCCTCGAGATCGATCTCGAGCCGCGCCTGGATGTTGGCCCCGCGCGAGGCGAAACCACCCCGGCCGCGTCCGCCGCGCCGGCCGCCGCCCCGGCCGGCCCCGCCGAACATCTCGCCCAGGATGTCGTTGAGATCGACGCCCTCGAACTGCGCCGATCGGAAGCCCTGGTCCTGGCCGAACGGGCCCGGGCCATAGCCGCGCATGGTCTCGCGCCCGTCCGCGTCGATCTCGCCAGCGTCGAATTTCTTGCGCTTGTCGGGATCGCCGATCAGGTCGAAGGCGCCGCTGACGCGCTTGAACTTTTCCTCGGACTCCTTGTTTCCGGGATTGGCGTCCGGGTGATGCCGCTTGGCGAGCTTGCGGAAGGCCTTGCGGATCTCCTCCGCGCTCGCGCCGCGCGCCACCCCGAGTTCTTGATACGGATCCTGCGCCAATCCTTAGGTCCTCGATCCGCCGCGACAAGCCTTGAGTTAAGCCATGGGGCGCATGACGCAAGAGGCGATGTTGCATATCTGCCACATAACCGCCGTGTTGCGGTTGTCAGCCGCCGCTTCGATCCCGCAAGAGGTCACGGGCGATGAAGTCCAGGGCGTCGTCGGGCCGGGCCAGGCAAGATTCGTTGATCGTCTGCCCCCTCACCGAAACCCCGGCTTCGTGAACGCTCGATCGCTCGCCCGTGACGAGCGGATGCCAGGCGGCAAGCCCCTTGCCTTCGTGCAGGCGACGGTAGGCGCAGCTCGCCGGCATCCAGGGCAGGGCGTCGATGTTGTGCGGGGTCAGCTGGATGCAGTCGGGGACATGGCGGCGGCGTTCGCCATAGTTCGTGCAGCGGCAGGCCTCCGAGTCGAAGAGGCGGCAGGCGACCCGGGTCGGAACGATGTCCCCGGTGTCCTCGTCCTCGAAGCGAATCAGGCAGCAGAGCCCGCAACCGTCGCAAAGGCTCTCCCACTCGGCCACGCTCATCTCGCTCAAGGATTTGGTCTCCCAAAAGGGCCTCGTCACCGCCATGGCGTCGTCCTAAACCCCATCCGCCCGCGCCGATAGCCAAATGGACCGCCCCTCCGACCATGGCCCTTCCGGTCCTCGCCCTGCGCGACGTTCACCTCGTCGACGGGCGACGCTCGCTGTTCCAAGGCGTGGACCTCGGCCTCGAAGCGCGGGTGCGCGCCTGCCTGGTGGGACGCAACGGGGCCGGCAAGTCCACCCTCCTGCGGATCCTCGCCGGTTCGACCGCCGCCGACGGCGGAGAACGCATCGCCGGGCCGGGCCTCAGGATCGGGCTCTCGCCTCAGGAGCCCGTGATCGAGGGCGACGCGCTGTGGGCCTATGCGGCGGCCGGCGGCGCCG
Source organism: Caulobacteraceae bacterium (assembly GCA_013815405.1). Taxonomy (GTDB): domain Bacteria; phylum Pseudomonadota; class Alphaproteobacteria; order Caulobacterales; family Caulobacteraceae; genus Acaudatibacter. Next base: position 2,276 of record JACDGF010000418.1, read on the forward strand.
CGCGGCATGAGGCCGAGGCGGCCCTGGCTTCCTTCGGCCTCGATCCGGCCCGCCCGACCGCGGGCCTCTCGGGCGGCGAGGCCCGCCGGGCGTCCCTGGCCCGCGCCTTCGCCGGCGCCCCCGATGTCCTGCTGCTCGACGAGCCGACCAATCATCTGGACATCCTGGCCATCCAAAGCCTCGAAGCGCGCCTGGCGCGAAGCCGCGCCGCGGTTCTGATCGTCAGCCACGACCGCGCTTTCCTGGAAAAGGTGACGACGCGCTGTTTCTGGCTAGAGGCGCGGCGCGTCCGGCGGCTGGACGCCGGGTTCGCTGGGTTCGAGGCCTGGGCGGAGGCCATCGCCGCGACCGCGGTGGAGGAGGCGCGCCGCCTGGACAAGGC
>JACDGF010000419.1 GCA_013815405.1 Caulobacteraceae bacterium
CCTTCGGGGTCCCCCTCCCCCAAGAGGGGAGGAGAAGGAACAACGCTCTCTTCCCCCTCAGGGGGAAGTACCGGCGAAGCCGGGGAAGGGGGCTCTCCACCCTATCCAGTGAGATCGGCGAGTCCCTAAGCCGCCGCCCCACGCCGCTCCTTCAAAAATTCGAAGAATTCCACCCCCTCGCGCAGGCGGCGCTTCATCATCTCGGGGCTGCGGACCATTTCGCCGACGATCGCGCCGATCTTCCCGGCCCGGAAATAGAAGCGTTTGTAGAAGGTCTCGACGCTCTCGAAGATCTCGGCGTGGCTGAGGTGCGGGTAGGTCAGGGGGGCGATCTGGATGCCGTGCTCGTCCACCAGTTCGGCGTTGTCGGCGTCGAGCCAGCCGTTCTTCACCGCCTGGTCGTAGAGGAAGGTGCCCGGATAGGGCGCGGCCAGGGAGACCTGGATGGTGTGGGGGTTGATCCTGCGCGCCCACTCGGCGGTTTCCTTGAGCGTCTCGCGGGTTTCGCCGGGCAGCCCGACGATGAAGGTCCCGTGGATGGTGATCCCCAGGTCGTGGCAGTCCTTGGTGAACTTCTCGGCCACCTCGATCCGCATGCCCTTCTTGATGTTGTAGAGGATCTGCTGGTTGCCGCTCTCATAGCCGACCAGCAGCAGGCGCAGGCCGCCGTCCTTCAGCACCTTCAGGCTTTCGCGCGGCACATTGGCCTTGGCGTTGCACGACCAGGTGACCCCCAACCTGCCCAGTTCGCGCGCGATCGCCTCGGCGCGGGGCAGGTCGTCGGTGAAGGTGTCGTCGTCGAAGAAGAATTCCTTGACCTGGGGAAAGGCCTTCTGGGCCCAGGCGATCTCCTCGATCACATGGCCGACGCTGCGCGTGCGGTAGCGGTGGCCGCCGACCGTCTGGGGCCACAGGCAGAAGGTGCAGCGCGACTTGCAGCCGCGCCCGGTATAGATCGAGATGTAGGGATGCTTCAGATAGCCGATGAAGTAGTTCTCGATGGTCAGGTCGCGCTGGTAGACCGGGGTGACGAAGGGCAGGGCGTCCATGTTTTCCAGGATCGCCCGGTCGGGGTTGTGGGTGATCACGCCCGACGCGTTGCGCCAGCTGAGGCCCGCGATGTCCGCCCAGGGCGTCTCCTTGGCCACGTCCAATATGGTGAAGTCGAATTCGTTGCGGGCGACGAAATCCACCTCCGGAGCGGCGCGCAGGCTGCCCTCGGCGTCCACCGCCACCTTGGCCCCGATAAGCCCGGCCTTGAGGTCGGGATTGAGCGACTTCATCGCCTCGATGGTCTTGACGTCGGAGGCGAAGGACGGGGTCGAGGTGTGCAGCACCACCAGGTCATAGTCCCGGGCCAGCGGCAGGACGTCGCCCAGCGACTGGCGGTGCGGCGGCGCGTCGACCAGGCGGCTCCCCTCCACCAGGGCGGCGGGCTGGGCGAGCCAGGTGGGGTACCAGAACGACTTGATCTCCCGCTTGGCCTGGTAGCGCGAGCCCGCGCCGCCGTCGAAACCGTCGAACGACGGGGCCTGCAGGAACAGGGTGCGAAGCATGGGCGAGAAACCTCTAGGGGTCGGCCAGGACGCCGTCCCGGCTCACGCGAAAGCGCCTGCCCCGCCAGGTCACGGACCGTCCCGCGAAACTGGCCAGGAAGACGCAGAAGGATAGCACATCGCGCGGCGGAATCAGCCACCAGGGCCCCGCGCCCCCGCCCGTGGCCGCGTCGATACGAAATTTCACGCCTATACGCACGACAAGAATGGTGAAAATCAGGCCGAGCGCCGCCGGCGTGAAGCCCGTCAAGGCCCCGGCGAGAAGGGCCAGGGGGAAGGCGTAAGTGATCAGGCTCCCCGCATGGCCGGCCGGATCGATCAGCCGCACCGTACGGGCCCAGCGGATCTCGTGCTCGATGAGCTCCGCGGCCGATGATTCGTGGCAGAGGTGGGCGACCAGCACCGGCGGGATGGCGACGCAAAGGCCCAGGCGCCGCACCGCGCGGCCGATCTCATAGTCGTCGGCCAGATAGTCCGCCACCGCCTCGAACCCCCCGATCCGGCCCAGGGTCTCGCGCGTCAGCGCGATGGTCGAGCCGAAGCAGGGCCGGGCCAGGCCCAGGGCGATTCCCAGGATCGCGTTGGGCAGGAATTCATAGTCCGTCCCCATGGCGCTCAGGCGCGACCAGGCGCCCGCCTTCCCCCGGCCGACATAGAGGCAGCTCACCGCCCCCACGCCCGGCGCGTCCAGCGCCGCGACCACCGCGCTCAGATAGGCCGGCGTCACCGCGATGTCGGCGTCGCTCAGAATCAGGATCTCGTGTTGCGCCTCCCGGGCGAGGTTGATCAGGTTGGAGACCTTGCGGTTGGCGCCGTGCCGGCGGCCGTCGACGACCAGGCGGATGTCCATTTCCGGATGGCGCGCTTGCAGGTCGCGAACCACCACCGCCGCCGGATCGCCCCCCTCCGCCACGCCCAGGACGATTTGGGCCTGGCCGGGGTAGTCCTGGCGGCAGAAGGTCTCCAGCGCCTCGGCCAGGCCGTGGGGCGCCCCGTGCAGCGGCTTGAGCAGTGACACCGCCGGGAAAGCCGCCGGCGCCGGCGGGCTCCGGACCAGGAACCGCGGCGCCCACGCGCCGGCCAGCGCCGTAAGGG
>JACDGF010000420.1 GCA_013815405.1 Caulobacteraceae bacterium
GGCCAGGACGGCGGCCGCGGCGCGGCGCAGGCGGCGGAAGATCCGGGTGCGGCGCAGGACCTCGAAGAACCACGAGCGGGGCTCGTCCTCCGACGCCGTCTGCTCGAAGCGGAAGCGGTCGGCCCAGGCGACGATCGGGCGGAAGAGGAGCTGGTCGTAGAGGAGGATCACCACTCCCATGGCCCCCACCGCCCAGGCCACCGCGCCGACGTCCCGGCGCTGGATGGCCAGCGCCAGCCACGAGCCGATCCCCGGCAGCGTGACGGTGGTCCCGCCCAGGGTGATGGCCTCGGAATAGACCACGAAGAACCAGCTGGCGGACATCGAGATCATGGTGTTCCACACCAGGGCCGGGGCGGCGAAGGGCAGCTCCAGCCGGATGAACCGCCGCCACGGCGAGAGCCGAAACTGGCGGGCGACCTCGTCGAGGTCTCCCGGCAGGGTGCGCAGCGACTGGTAGAAGCTGAAGGTCATGTTCCAGGCCTGGGCGGTGAAGATCAGGAAGATCGCCGCCAGCTCCACCCCCAGCTCGCGGGTGGGGAAGAGGCCCATGAAGAAAGTCAGGGTGAAGGTGAGGAAGCCCAGCACCGGCACCGACTGGAGGATGTCGAGCATCGGCACGATCACCAGGGCGGCCTTGCGGCTCTTGGCCGCCGCCGTGGCCACGGCGAAGGTGAACCCAAGGGAAGCGATGATCGCCGCGAAGATGCGCAAGGTGGTGCGCAGGGCGTATTCCGGCAGGCGGGCCGGATCTAGGACGATCGCGGTGGAATGCAGCCGGCTGAGCGGCAGGCTCATCTCCCGCGCGCCGTGGACAACCAGCACCGCCAGCGCTCCCAAGAGGGCCAGGGCGATAAGGTCGAAGCGGTTGGGCGCGTACCGCCGGCGCGCCAGGCGCGCCAGCAGGCCGGCGTTCATCCGCTCTGAGGAGAGGAAGACCATTCTATTGCTCGCCTCGTGATCGCCGCGTCGGCCGTCACGGGCGCCTGAGCGAATTCAGGTCCGGCGGGACGGCCTTTGCGGCCCGGTAGTTGGGCCAGGACTGTCGCTGGGCATCGGGTCTTTCTTGAGTGTCCAAAGGGCGCGACCGCCGGCGCGGAGCGCGGCGGCGAGCGCGGGCCGGCAATGGTCTCGATGCCGTGGGCTGTCAACCCCGGCGAGATCGACGGGGCCTGGCGAGCCGTTCAGGGCCATGTCTTGGGTTCCAGCCAACCTTTCCCCGGCTGAGGGCACGGTGGCGATGACGGCGCACAACGCCCTGCCCGAGCCCTTCATCCTGCCCGCGCGCAGCGCCTACGCGCGGGCGCCTTCAAGCTCGATGTGGAGGTGGCGACCCTGGACATGCTCGCCAACACCTTCATGCGCGCGCCGGGCGAGGCGGTCGGAACCTTCGCGCTGGAATGCGCGGTGGACGAGCTGGCCGAACAGCTCGAGATCGATCCGATCGAGCTTCGGATCCGCAACGAGCCCGACAGGGATCCGACCTCGGGCCTGCCCTTCTCCTCGCGCCACATCGTGGAGGCCTATCGGTCGGGAGCGGAGCGGTTCGGCTGGAGCGAACGAAACGCCCGGCCCGGCGCGCGCCGGGAGGGCGAGTGGCTCATCGGCCTGGGCTGCGCGACCGCCACCTATCCCTATTACCGGATGCCCGGCGGCGCGGCGCGGATCACCTTGACCAAGGACGGCCACGCGACCGTCGAGGTCGCCGCGCACGAGATGGGCATGGGCACCGCCACCACCCAGACGATGGTCACCGCCGAGCGGCTCGGCCTGCCGATGGAGCAGGTCACCTTGGCGTATGGCGACTCGTCGCTTCCCGGATTGGTCCTCGCCGGAGGTTCGCAGCAGACCGCCTCGATCGGCGCCGCGGTGATCGCCGCGCAGCGGGCGCTGGTGACCGAGCTCTTGAAACTCGCCGGCAACCACTCGCCGCTGGCTGGTCTCGAGCCGGACGAGGTGGGCGGCCGGGACGGCGGCCTGTGCAAGTTGGGCGAGCCGGAGCGGTGCGAGAGCTATGCCTCCATCCTCGCGCGCGCGCGGCGCGACGCGGTGTCGGCCCAGGCCAGCGCGTCCCAGCCGCTCGAGATGCAGCACTGGTCGATGCACTCGTTCGGCGCGATGTTCTGCGAAGCGCGCGTGAACGCGGTCACCGGCGAGGCGCGGGTCGGCCGCTTCCTCGGCTCGTTCGACTGCGGGCGCATCCTCAACCCCAAGACGGCCGCCAGCCAGTTCCGCGGCGGCATCATCATGGGGCTGGGCCTCGCGCTGATGGAGGAAACGCAGTTCGACGAGCGCAACGGCCGCATCATGAATCCGAGCCTCGCCGAGTACCACGTGCCGGTGCACATGGACGTGCCGAAGATCGACGTGATCTGGACCGACATCCCCGATCCGCACGCGCGGATGGGCGCCCACGGCGTCGGCGAGATCGGCATCACCGGGGTGGGCGCGGCGATCGCCAACGCGATCCACAACGCCACCGGCAAACGCATCCGCGACCTTCCGATCACCCTGGACAAGTTGCTTTAGGAACCGCGGCGACGACCGGGGGACCCGCGCAGGATAGGGCTGTGAGGTGAAAGACCATCCGCCCGCAGCGCGGGCTTCCAGCCTGCTTCTTCTGGCGCCATCGCAGGCGCAATGGCGG
>JACDGF010000421.1 GCA_013815405.1 Caulobacteraceae bacterium
CCGTTGTCGCGGGCGGCGGAGCGGGGGCCCGCGCCGCCGCCGGGGCGAAACCGGCGACCGCGATCAGGATGGCGAGAGCGAGGCGCATGACGTCTTTGGTCCCCTAAGCTGGTCTTGCAACCACCGTTCTTAGCCAAACTTCGCGGCCCGCGCGAGGCGCGGTTTTTCAGGGCACCTCGGTCGCCTGTTCGGCCAGTATGGTCAGGCCCTCCGGGGTCACGTCGGCGAAGCCGCCCTTGACGTCATAGGCCCGCGTGTCGCCGCCGTCATAGACCCTCACCCGGCCTTCCTTGAGCGTGGTCATGAACGGTGCGTGGCCGGCCAGGACGCCGAAGTCGCCCTCCGAGCCGGGGGCGTCGACCTGATCGACCTCGCCGCTGAACAGGGAGCGCTCGGGCGAGACCAGGGAGAAGTGCAGCTTTTCGACCATCGCCGCCCTCCCTAGGCTTCCGCCGCCATCTTTTCGGCCTTGGCCACCGCCTCCTTGATCCCGCCCACCATGTAGAAGGCGTTTTCGGGCAGGTGATCGTATTCGCCCTCGCAGACCGCCTTGAAGGAGGCGATGGTGTCCTCGAGCTGGACGAACACCCCCGGCTGATTGGTGAAGGCCTCGGCGACGAACATCGGCTGGGAGAGGAACCGGCTGATCTTTCGCGCGCGGCCCAGGGTGATCTTGTCCTCTTCGGAGAGCTCGTCCATGCCCAGGATGGCGATGACGTCTTTCAGCGCCTTGTAGTGCTGCAGGATCTCCTGGACCCGCCGGGCGACCAGATAGTGCTCCTCGCCGATCACCAGGGGATCGAGGATGCGCGAGGTTGAGTCCAGGGGGTCGATGGCCGGAAAGATGGCCTGGGCGAAGATGTCGCGCGACAGCACGGTGGTGGCGTCCAGGTGGGCGAAGGAGGTCGCCGGGGCCGGGTCGGTCAGGTCGTCGGCCGGCACGAAGATCGCCTGGACCGAGGTGATCGAGCCCTTGTTGGTCGAGGTGATCCGCTCCTGGAGATTGCCCATTTCCGTGGCCAGGGTCGGCTGATAGCCCACCGCGGAGGGAATGCGCCCCAGCAGAGCGGACATTTCAGAGCCCGCCTGGGTGAAGCGGAAGATGTTGTCGATGAACAGCAGGACGTCCTTGCCCTCCTCGTCGCGGAAATATTCGGCCTGGGTGAGGCCCGACAGGGCGACCCGGGCGCGGGCCCCCGGCGGCTCGTTCATCTGGCCATAGACCAGGGCGCAGCGGGAGCCTTCGGTCGAGCCGTTGTTCTTGCGCGGATCGACGTTCACTTTGGACTCGATCATTTCGTAATAGAGGTCGTTGCCTTCGCGGGTGCGCTCGCCGACCCCGGCCAGCACCGAATAGCCGCCGTAGTTCTTGGCGATGTTGTTGATCAGCTCCTGCATGGTCACGGTCTTGCCCACGCCCGCCCCGCCGAACAGGCCGATCTTGCCGCCCTTGGTGTAAGGGCACAGCAGGTCGATCACCTTGATCCCGGTGACCAGGATCTCGGCCGAGGTCAGCTGGTCGGCGAAGCTCGGCGCCTCGCGGTGGATGCTGGAGCGGCGCTCGTGCGGGATGGGCCCCGCCTCGTCCACCGGCTCGCCGATGACGTTCATGATCCGGCCCAGGCACCCCGGTCCCACCGGCACGGTGATCGGGCCGCCGGTGTCGACCACCGGGTGGCCCCGGGTGAGGCCCTCGGAGGTGTCCATGGCGATGGTGCGCACGGTGTTCTCGCCCAGGTGCTGGGCGACTTCGAGCACCAGGCGGAAGGGCTCGCCCGTCCGCTGGTCGGTGTTGGTGGTTTCCAGGGCGTTGAGGATCGCGGGCAGATGGCCGTCGAACTCCACGTCGACCACCGCCCCGATGATCTGGACGATGCGGCCGGTGGCCACGCCCTTGGGCAGATCGACGGCGGGTTTGACCGGGGCGGGGGCTTCGGTGACGGACATGGGCGGGAGCCTTTCGTCTAGAGCGCTTCGGCGCCGGAGATGATCTCGATCAGCTCCTTGGTGATCTGGGCCTGGCGGGTGCGGTTCTTGATCAGGGTGAGGGCGGCGATCATGTCGCCGGCGTTGCGCGTGGCGGCGTCCATGGCCGCCATCTGGGCGGCGAAGAAGCCGACCTGGTTTTCCTGCATCGCCGAGAGGATCTGGGTGGCGATGTTGCGCGGCAGCAGGGCGGCCAGGATGGTCTCCCCGTCGGGCTCGTATTCATAGGCCGCGCCCTGCAAGTCGATGCTGGGGGCGGCGCCGGCCGCCTGGGCGGGGACGAGGCGGCGAAGGGTCGGAACCTGGCTCACCACCGAGGCGAAGCGGTTGAAGAACAGGGTGACCACGTCCACCTCGCCGGCCTCAAAGCGGCCGATGATCGCGTCTGCCGCCTCCCGCGCCCGCTCCATCGTCGGCGAGGCGCCCGCTTCGAACGCGCTCCAAGACCGGTCGCCGTACAGCCGCCGAAGCTGGTCGCGGGCCTTGCGCCCGATGGTGATCACGCTGACGTCCTTGCCCTCGGCGATGCGGGCGGCGATGTGCTCGCGCGCGGCCCGCACGATCGAGGAATTGAAGCCCCCGGCCAAGCCGCGATCGGCGGTGGCGACCACCACCAGCTCCCGGCGATCCGAACCGGTCCCGATCAGTAATCCTGGGG
>JACDGF010000019.1 GCA_013815405.1 Caulobacteraceae bacterium
GGGCGCCGTGGCGCCCACCGCCTGGGCCACGGTGTCGAACACCGGCAGGCCCAGGTGCGTCGAACCGCCCTTGCCCGGCGATGTCCCCCCCACCATCGCCGTGCCATAGGCGATGGCCTGCTCGGTATGGAGCGTCCCCTGGGCGCCGGTGACGCCCTGGCAGATGACGCGGGTCCGATTGCCGACAAGGATGGACATCAGGTCTCGCTCAAAAAAGGGGGGCGGCGCCGCGACGCCGGGGCTATTTCTTGATCTTCAGCAGATCGAGGATGGCGTCCTGGCCGTCGGCGGAGATGGTCAGGATCTCCATGCCCGCGCCCGCCGCGGCCGCGTCATAGTCGGCCTTGGCCAGGGGCTTGCGCGCGCCCGCGTCGTCGGTGAACCGGAAGGTGGCTTTCTTGGCGTCGGCGTCCTGCGGCGCGAAGCCGGCCCAGGCCTGCGCGCGCTCGCGCAGATCGGCGGCCTTGGACCGGCCCACGCGCACGGTGCAGGCGCTGACCTGGATCGCCCCCTTCATGCCGCGCCAGGCGAACAGGGTGAGGTCCGCGCCCCCGGCCTTGGCGTCGCGCGAAATCTTGTCGGTCACCGCCACTCCCTCCATCGTGGCCGCGCGCACTTCGGTCGGTTTCCACTTGCCGGCGTCGGCCGCCGCCGCGACCGCCGGATAGTCCACCCGGGTGTCGGCGCACACCGCGGCGAAAGCGGCGAAGGTCTGGGCCGGATCAGACGCGGCGGCGGCGGGGGCGGGGAGGAGGGCAAGGGCGCAGGCGTACGCGGGCCGGACGATCACGCAGCGTTCCTCTCTTGATACCGGGACGGGCAAGGGAATGTCACGGCAAACCCTTACGGCATGCAACGTGCGACGCAATGGTTGGTTGAGGGAGAGCCGCATCCGAGCTGAGTCTCTTCCCCCCGAAGCGAGCTTCTCGCGTGGGGTCAATGAGGCCTCGGCGTTTCGGCCGAGGAATTTGAGTGCTCCAAGAAGGCGGACTCTACCGCCTAAAGCTTCAATCAGGCTGGACCGCACAAGATCCAGAGGCGATCCCGCAGTTGGTCACCTGCGGGTTCGACCGAGTTGGGACCCCGGCCGCGGCCGTCGCCTTCGACGCTACCGCTCTATCCGATTCGCGCCCATCACCCTATTGTTTTTCTTTAGTCTGTAGAGTTGGGAGCCTTGACATGCTGCCCGACTTGCCGCTTTTGGCCTCCTAAGGGGGAGGCATTTGGAACTCAGCGCAGCACAGATCGCCGAATTCCTGGGGGGGCGACCGCTTTACAAGTGGCAGCGGCGACTCCTGGAAGAATGGTTTTGCGTCGGGTGCACGCCGGACGCGCTCGATCTTCCCACCGGCCTCGGCAAGACCAGCGTCATCTGGCTTTGGCTCGCGGCGCGGGCGATCGGCGCAAATCTGCCTCGCAGATTGATCTATGTCGTCGATCGTAGGGCGGTCGTGGATCAGGCAACCGCCGTCGCCGACATGATTGCGGAGCGGCTCGGGCCTTCGGCGGCGGCCGGTCCTGCCACGCAGATTCGGGCGGCCCTTGGCCTCTCCGGGGAGGAGAGCCTCCCCATCTCGACTCTCCGAGGTCAGCACCTCGACAACCGCCGCTGGCTTGAAGACCCTGCCTCATCGGCAATCGTGGTGGGCACCGTCGATATGATCGGCTCACGATTGCTGTTCGAGGGCTATGGCGTCAGTCGGAAAATGCGGCCGGTCCACGCTGGGCTCATTGGCGTGGACTCCCTCATTGTTCTCGATGAAGCCCATCTGGTCCCGCCGTTCGAGGCGCTCGTCCGGCAGGTGTCGACACTGGGGAGGGGCGATGCGAATCGCGCTCCGCATCCGCTTGCCCGATCGATCCATCTGATGAGTCTTTCGGCTACGGGGCGAGAGACGCCCGGTGCAAGCGTGTTCCGCCTGATCGAGGATGATCTGGACGATCCACCGGTTCGCGCCAGACTTGAATCCCCCAAGCGTTTACGTGTTCTGCCGGAAGCGTCGCCCAACGATATTGTGCGAAAGCTGGCCGACGAGGCGTGGACTTTCGGCGAGGGCGGTCGGCGGGTTGTAGTGTTTTGCAACAGCCGAAAGACCGCCCAAGCGGTTGAAGCCGATATCGCCAACCGAATCTCGAAGGACAAAGCAAGATTTGGCAAGGATGCCCATCTTACCGCCCTCCTGGTGGGCGAGAGGCGTTACCGTGAGCGGCTGCGGTTGGCCGGCGATGGAACGCCGAACCACCCAGGTTCCTGGGCTTTCAACCGCTTTCGGCCGGGCGAAAGTTCTGATCCAAGCGGTCGGCCGGCCTTCCTGGTCGCCACCTCCGCGGGAGAGGTGGGAGTTGATCTCGACGCCGACGACATGGTCTGCGACCTCTTGGCCTGGGAGCGCATGGTCCAACGCCTAGGCAGGGTGAACCGCCGTCCCATCCCCGGCGAGGCCCGCGTCACCGTGATCCCGGTCATGAAAGAGAAGGAGGCCGAGGACAATATCGAGGACACGGACTTGGCGCGATACCGTGCGCCCTTCGACAACTCGTTTTGGCCCGAGGGCGAAGACGGGGCCAAAGATGCCAGCCCCATCGCCCTGGCTCGATTGAGAGAAATACCCGAGATCAAGGAGGTTCTGGCCGACGCTTCCACTCCCGAACCCTTGCGGCCGCTGCTCACGCGCGCCACGGTGGAGGCCTGGTCGATGACCTCGCTTGATACTCATCCCGGCCGCCCGAAGGTGCAGCCCTGGATTCGCGGCTGGGTCGAGACCGAACCCCAGACGACGATGGTCTGGCGCCGGTTGTTCCCGCTTCCCGGCGGCGAAGAGCCGGTCATGCGCGATTTGAAGGCCTTCTTCGAAGCCGCACCACCTCACGTCAGCGAGAGTCTTCAGGCGCCGACTTGGCGGGTGGTCGAGGTTTTGCGCAAGCGCGCCGACGCGTGGCGCAAGGCAGGTTTCAAGGTAGGCTCAGTCGTTAAGGATGGGGCGGAGCTCGACGCGGAAGCGACTGATGTTCCGGACGCTGATGTCCGCGAGGCGCCGGAAGCCGATGCGCGAGCCGAGCCAAAGCCGGCTTTCGCGCCCGTGGTCGTTCTCATTGGCCCGGATGGCGATGTCGAGGATGTCTACAGCATCGCCCGCTTGGCCGAAGCCAATGCCGACGCCCTGGGAAGAGCTCTCGCGAACGGGACGGTCGTGGTCGATGCCCGCATGGGAGGTCTCGACCGCAATGGCCTTCTCGATGTGAAGGCATCCGTCGAGCCCGACACCATCGACATGCAGCAACTCGGCGGATGGGGTCTGGGTCTCGAGCGATCCACCGGATGGCGCGTGATCTTCGGGGAGCGCCCGATGCGTGAGGGGTCGCGCCATGACGGCTCGTGGAGACTGGACGAATTTCGCTGGGCGGCGTCGGACGCCGACGACGCCGAGGGCTTGTGGGTGGAGCTATGGCGCGGCCCTGGCCACAACCTCGGCGATCCGGCGGTCAGCGGCAGATCGCGAAGCCTGGGCGATCACCACGACGACACCGGCGGGCACGCCATGCGGATCGCGGATAGCATCGGTTTGGACTCGCCCTACCGCGAGCTGCTGATAGCGGCGGCGCGGGCTCATGATCTCGGCAAAGACCGTAAGCTTTGGCAGGACGCGATGGGCGCGGGGCTGGACGGTCGGCCCTGGGCCAAGACCTTGGGTGGCGGGGACGGCCGGGCCCTGAATGGTTACCGGCACGAGTTCGGCTCGCTGCGCGACGTGACAAATGGAGAGGGTTCGGGGCTTCTTGCCCTCTTCAAACCTGGGGGCGAATTTGATGACCCCGGACTGCACGATCTCGCCCTGCACCTCGTCGCCACCCACCATGGTTGGTTGCGACCGGTCATCAAGGCCTACGACCCGCATCTAGACGAGCCACCCAGCCGTTCCTTGCCCCGTGCGCGGGAAGCGGCACTCCGGTTCGCGCGATTGCAGGCGACTTGGGGACCTTGGGGGCTGGCTTGGTGGGAGGCTCTGCTACGCGCCGCCGACTGGGCGGCTTCACGGGGTCTGAACGACGCAGCGACAGCGCCGATACAATTTCCACAGGCGTCGGAAACGCCCCGTGGTTGACGCGACCATTCCGGTGGACCTGCGTAACCCGGGTCAGGTATTCGGCTGCCTCGGATTGATGGAGGCGGCGGAGGTGTTCTGCGGCCCGGCGGAGGGCGTCTACGCGTGGGTTGAAGGCGAGACCCGAGCGACGTTCACCGTGTCCGTCGCCGGCGACGCCGACCCGATTCGCGAGATTGTGGAATTCCTCACCACCGCCGAGGCCCGCGCGCTGAACGCCCTGGTGCCAAATGACGCCGGCGTTCGTCACTCGGCCGTCAAGTGGCACGTGGTCACCGAGGCCTTTGAAGGTGGTGACTGGGCGATCTTTCCATTTGACGTGCCGGATTCACCCGCGACTCTTCCTGTCAAGCTGATCGGCCCCAAGGGAACACTGCTCATCTCCCATTGGGGCGATGATCCGGTCTCGATGGGTCGCGACAACGTCAAGTTTTGGGCAGGTTCGGGCGGCTATCCGGGGGCGGCCCTGGCGCGGGACGCGCTGGCGCTCGTGGCCAGTCTTGGTGGGAACGCGCTCACCGAGGCCGTGGCCGACCCGTTCAATCTAGCCGCCCCCCAATCGTCGAGCTTCGGCTTCGATTGGCGGCGCAGCTATGTGCCGCTCGAGGCGGGCTTTTCGCCCAATGCTCACGGAAACATAAAAATGGTCGGCTACCCGTTGGTGGAACTGTTGGCGGCAATAGGGCTGCAGAACGCTCGCCCTGAGCGGCCGGATCGAGGCAATAAGCTCGCCTACCGGTACGCCGTTTCCAACGCCCGTTTGCCGACCCTCTTCGCCCGCGCCGTATTGGGCGGGCAGAGCTTGGGCTTCAACGTGCGCCGTTTCCGAATGCAACTGGATTGGCCCGGTCAAGAAGGGCAAGCACGCTGCATCATCGACTCCCGGGAGGAATAGAATGACCGATCAAACCGTCCACACCGTCGCCGAAGCTGACTTCAAAAACTGGGCGGATGATTTGCGAGGACCCGTCGCGCTCACATTCCACCAAAAGCTCCTGCCAGTCGAAGGCGAAGGCGGAGTGATCTTCCCGCCGACTTACGCCGGGATCGGCTACAACATCGACGACCTGGGCGACGGGACCAAGGTCGCGCAAGTCGACTCGGTGGGCGCGCAAGCCAACCGCATGGAGCCGTTGTTCCGGAAGAGCTCGCCCGGCCGGCCGGTCAACCCTCTCGCCGATCTCGTCCCCCAGGTGGAAGTTCTGCTGGGCAACGAGAAGATCGTATCGATCTTGGATGCGGGGCACCGGCTCGGAGACGCGGTCGTTCGCGCCTCGGCGCTATCTGACGAAGCTCAGACAGCCTTCCGCACCTATCTTGATGTCGGTGATGCGGGACCGATCGCCAAGCTCGCGCCGACCTCGCTTGTTTTCGGAGCCTGGGATAGCCGCGACACCCAGGCCAAGCTGCCGCGAGTGGTCTCCTCCGTGATCCGCGCCTGGGATGTGGACCCCTTGAAGCGATCGGCCCAGTACATTCCCGCGGCGGACTACGCCGCGTTGAAGGTGTTTGACGCGGACGAAGCCGCGAAGGCGACCAACGACGCCAAGAGCCCGCTTGCTCAGCGAGGCTATATGCACGTCCCCGCTGTCGCCTCGCACGGGGGCGTGGTGGCGCGCGGCGGGATCGTCCGGGATGTGACTGTCAATCTGGTAGCCCTGCGGCAGCTTGGGGGCGAGAACGGCGAGGCGCTACGAGCCTATGTGCTTGGCTTGGCCTTGGTGGCGGCGACAGAACCGCAGGATGGCTTCTTGCGCCAGGGCTGCCTGTTGACACCCGATCCCGACGCGCCCGCCGCCTGGAACGAGGTGGCAAGGGACGGGCGGCGGCGGGAGGTCGCGCTGACTCCCGAGAGCGCTCTCGCCTTCGCTCAAACCGCCGCGAGCCGCTTCGGCGTGGGTCCTTCCAAGACGGTCCAGTTCGACCCGAGGAAGGCCAAGGACGATGTGAAGAAGAAGGACAAGGCAGGGTCTTAGTGCGCCCGATCGAGGAGAATCGAGCATGAGTGACCGGGCGCTGCTGATCGAGGTGCGCTGGCCCGATGGGCGATTTCACGGCGTACGCGAAGGGCGCGAACGTGGCAGAGGCGCGGAGGCCGTGGTGCGGGAGTGGCCGCCGTCGCCGTTTCGCCTTTTTCAGGCGCTGGTCGCGGGCGCCTATGGCGGACGTTGGGCGTTCGAGGCCCGCGCCGAAAAGGACGCCGCCTTTGCTTGGCTGGAGCGGCTTGATCCACCGGTGATATTGGCTCCGGCGGGCAAGACGCTGCGGCCGGTGACCTACTACGTACCGAACAACGACGCGGATGCGGTGGGCGGTGACCCGGGCCGGGTAAACGAAATCCGCTCCGCCAGGACCCTACGCGCCAGCATGTTCGAGTCCGAACGCCCCGCCGCCTATCTCTGGACTTTCGACGGCGACGATGCGCCGGCCAGGCGAATGGCCCAGCTAGCCGGACGATTGCATACTCTGGGTCATGGGATAGACGCCGCTTTTGCCCGGGCGGAAGTGCTAGATGTCCACGAAGGAGAACAGCGGCTATTGGCGCTGGGTGGAACTCCGCGCCGACCCGCGATCCGCCCAGTGTCGGGCGAACGGGGAACACCGTGCCCGGCGTCTGGTAGTTTCGACAGCCTTCGCCGACGGCATGAAGCCTTCATCGGTCGCTTCACTCGCGCGGGAGCCGGACGCAAGGCCGTCATCGCATTTCGCCAACCCTCCAAGGCCCATGCGCGCGCTATCTGCTATGACCAACCATCGGCGCGGCTGCTCTACGAACTGACTCCCCTTCGGGGGCGCGCGCAATTCCGGCCGTGGCCACTCATCAATGCGACTCTGCTCACGGTCATGGTGCGCGATCAGGCGGCGCGCGCCCTGCGATCAGAATGGCCGAGGGAGGTGGAGCGATACGTGATCGGCCGCGGCGCTGGGCCGGGCGACGTTACGGCCCGCTTGCGCATCCTGCCCCTGCCTTCGATCGGGACGCGTCACACCAGCCAGGATATCCGCCGCATGCTCGTCGATGTTCCGCCCGATCACCCCGTTCCCATCGCCGATCTGAAGTGGGCCCTGTCCGGGCGAGAGCTCGCCGATGGGCAGGGCGAGCCGACCGGCATAGTGCTCTCGCCCGCGTCCGACACCTCGATGCTTGGCCGCTATCGCGCGAACGTTGCTCACGGCGAGGGCCGCGTCTGGCGTACGGTCACGCCCGCCGCCCTGCCTGGAAGGCGCGGCCGAGGACGCGGCGGAGACGCTCGTGCGGCGGCGGAGGCGCAGGCGGCTGGCTCCGTCGTTCAGGCGCTTCGTCACGCTGGGATCACCACGCCTGTCTCGGCGGTGCGGGTGCAGAAGGAGCCGTTCGACCTCAAAGGCGAATGCGCCGACCGTTTCATGCCCGACCGCTTCAACGTTCACGACCTGCATCACGTTGAAATCACGTTCGGCCGACCCGTGGGTGGGCCGTTGGTGCTGGGCGATGGCCGTTGGCTGGGGCTCGGCGTCATGCGCCCCGTCTCCGGGGGCGTCGTGCGCGCGCGGGCCGGTACGGATGGTCTGCACGTGCTGTCCTTCAATGCCGGGCCTGCCTTAGGAGCCCGGGATGCCGAGGCGATCACGCGCGCGCTGAGGCGGGCGGTGATGGCTCGCGCTCAGTTGGTCGCCGGAACGCGGCTGAAACGCGGCGAGAACCTGCCGGTCTTCTTCACCGGGCACGTCGAGACCACCGCCCCGGCCCGGCGGACCCAACCAGCGAAAAGCGGCCTGCACGAACATTTGTTTTTCGCGTTCGACCCAAATCGCGAGACACCGCGACTCCTTGTCATCGCGCCGCATCGCGTCGACAGGAATCGCGAGGTGCTTGACCGCACAAGGCGCCAGCTTAGTTGGCTAGCCGAAGCCGTCGAAGGCCTGGACGATCTCCGCGCCGGCGCCCTGGGGCGTTTCTCGCTAGCGCTCGTTTCGCCCGAGGGGGCCGACCCCATATTTGGCCGTTCGAAGGCCTGGGTTTCGCTCACCGCCTACCGCCCTACTCGTCATCCTCGTGGTCAGCAGGACGCCGCCGAAGCCTTGATTGTCGATTTGATTCACGAAGCCTCGCGACGAAACCTCCCGCGTCCCGAGGTCGACGTGCTGGCCGTGAAAACTGGTCCGCGCGGCGGCATCCAAGCCGACCTCCAGCTACGCTTCGCGGTCGCCGTCAACGGACCCCTCCTCCTTGGACAAGACTCGCACTTTGGCGCCGGGTTGTTTGGAAGAAATTAGGTGGCTTGAGGGCGACGAGCGAGGCTTTCGCAGCCGCCATCAATTCAATCCCAGATCCTTCTTGATCTTGTTCACCAGGCCCGAGCCCAATTCCTTCGCGGCGCCATGCATCGGCGGTTGTGACGTCCGATCGTGCGCCGGACCGTCAGGTGGCCGGAGCCACCCTCCCATCCGGCCCCCGTTTCGGGAGCGAGGGAGGGCGGTGAAAGCTGTATCGCCAAGGCGAAGATATGCCGGCTTCAATGAGGCCCCGGCTTCTCGAAATAGTGAACGACCTCCGCCGGCCGGCCCGCCTGGTGCGCCACGCTTCCCGACTCCACCCGCCGCCTCTTCCAACCCCCGCGCCACCGCGTCGGGATTCAATCGATTTATCTGGAGCGTTGCCTGTTTGTTCTTGCCCACGAATATTATTGAGTTCAAGATGGAAGGGGGTACACAACCGAAGGGCATCTGGAGGCTCGCCAATCCGTCGCGGGATCGGCAATCTGGAAAACTCTCGATTCGACAGGGAATGAACATGGCGAAATTGATGGTGACCAAGCTCGGCGACGGGCTTCATTCGAGCGAGGTGATCGTCGCGTGCGTATTCCACGCGATCGCGGGCACGGATTCCACCGGAAGGCGGGCATGATTTCCACGCGAACGTGGGCACGGATTCCACGGGAAGGTGGGCGCTCCGTCTGAGGGGGTGATGGAGGCCAGACCGACGATCTGACCGGGCTACCTGGGTCCTCGTTTTTCACGAGGAGGCCGGATGCCCAGCGAGAGATTGTCGATGCGCCACATACGCGAGCTGTTGCGTCTGAAGTTCGAGAACGGCCTGCCGGGCCGGCTGATCGCCGCGTCGCTGGGGCTCAGCAAGGGCGCGGTGCACGACTACCTGCAGCGGTTCGCGGTCGCCGGGTTGAGCTGGCCCTTGCCGGAGGATCTGAGCGACACAGCGCTCGAACGGCGTCTGTTTCCTGGGCCGCCAGCCGCGGGATCGGCGGGGCGACCCGAGCCGAACTGGGCCTATGTCGACGCCGAGTTGAGGCGCAAGGGCGTCACCCGGTCGCTGCTCTGGCAGGAATATCGCGCCGATCAACCCGAGGGTTACGGCTACTCCTGGTTCTGCGAACATTACGACGCCTGGAAGGGGCGGGTCTCGGCGACGATGCGCCAGCGGCATGGCGCCGGGGAGAAGGTGTTCGTCGATTACGCCGGCGATACGATCGACATCATCGACCCGGCAAGCGGGGTGGCGCGGCCGATGAAGCTGTTCGTCTCCGCCATGGGCGCATCGTCCTACATCTACGCCGAGGCCCGGCCGAGCGAGGGACTGGCCGACTGGATCGGCTGCCACGTGTCGCTGTTCGCCTTCCTGGGCGGGGTTCCCGGCATGGTCGTCTGCGACAACCTCAAGTCTGGCGTGACCAAGCCCGATCGCTATGAGCCGGCGATCAACCGCACCTATCAGGAGATGGCGCGTCACTACGGAACCGGCATTGTTCCGGCGCGGCCTTACAAGCCGCGCGACAAGGCGAAGGTGGAACAGTCGGTGTTGCTGGCTCAGCGATGGGTGCTGGCCCGCCTGCGTAACCGGCGCTTCTTCAGCGTCGCGACACTCAACTCCGCCATCGCCGAGCTGGTGAGGGATCTCAACGCCCGGGTGATGCGCGCCTATGGCGCCAGCCGCGCCGAGCTGTTCGCCACCGTGGACGCTCCGGCGCTCAAGGCTCTGCCGGCCGAGCCCTACGCCTTCGCCACCTGGAAGCGCTGCCGCGTCGCGCCCGACTACCATGTCGAGGTCGAGGGCTGCTTCTACTCGGTTCCCTATCGGCTGATCCGCGAGGCCATCGACGTGCGCGTCGCCGATCGCACGATCGAGGCCTTCCACAAGGGTGAGCGGGTGGCCAGTCACGCCAAGTCGCCGGGACGGCGGGGACACGTCACCGTTCCCGAGCACATGCCGAGCGCCCATCGCCGCCATGCCGCCTGGACGCCGGCGCGAATGATGGCGGCGGCCGACAGGATCGGTCCCGCCGCCGCGGCGCTGTTCTCCGAGATCATGACCGACCGGCCGCATCCCGAGCAGGGCTTCCGCACCTGTCTGGGCATCCTCGCGCTGGAGAAGACCTACGGTCAGGCCCGGATCGAAGCGGCCTGCCAGCGCGCCGGCGTGATCCGAGCCCGCTCGGTGAGTTCCCTTCGCTCGATCCTCAAGACCGGCCTCGACCGCGCCTTCCTCGAACCGGAGCCGGAGCCCGAACCCCTGCGCCACGGCAACATCCGTGGCCGGACCTACTTCCACTGACCCCCGAAGGAGACATCATGCTTGCCCATCCCACCCAAGAACGCCTGATCGCCCTGGGCCTGGCCGGCATGGCCAGGGCCTTCGAGGAACAACGCGGCTCGCCCGACCTCCTCGCCCTCTCCTTCGAAGAGCGCGTCGGCATCATGGCCGACCGCGAAGCCGCCGAGCGCGACACCCGGCGCACCGCGACCCGGCTCAAGTTCGCGGCTCTGCGCCAGAACGCCTGCGTCGAGGATATCGATCTGCGAACGCCGCGTGGCCTTGATCGAGCCCTTCTCGCCAGGCTTGTCGCCGGCGACTGGATCGACCGACACGACAACCTGGCGATCGTCGGCGCCACCGGGGTTGGCAAGAGCTGGATCGCCTGCGCCCTGGGCCACAAGGCCTGCCGCGACGGCCGGACCGTGCTCTATCAGCGCGTGCCCCGGCTCTTCGAAGCCTTGGCGCTCGCCCGCGGCGACGGGCGCCATGCACGATTCCTGAAGACCCTCGCCCGGATCGATCTCCTCATCCTCGACGACTGGGGCCTGCAGGTCCTCACCCAGACGCAGCGGATCGATCTGCTGGAGATCCTCGAGGACCGCGCCGGCCGGGGATCCACCCTCGTCACCAGCCAGGTCCCCATCGACCAATGGTGCGACGTCATCGGCGACCCCACGCTCGCCGACGCCATCCTCGACCGCTTCGTCCACAACGCACACCGCATCAACCTGACCGGCGAGAGCATGCGGCGCGCCAACGCCAAGCGAAGCCTTGACGCCGGCCAAAACGCCTGACCCTGTAAACCTGTCGGTCAGTCTCCAGGACCGCCCGCCATCACGTGGAATCAGCGCCCACCATCACGTGAAACCGGCGCCCGCGATCAGCGGAATGCGCACGTCGCGGTTCGGACGGCGGATGGCCCTCGAGAGGAGGTCATGCTGGATCGCCGATCCGTGTCTGACGACCTGACCATCGAAGTTGGTCATCCGATCACGCGGCGAGAAGATCGAAGCCTTGTCGAGTTGCCGCGGGAAACGGCGCGGGGCTGCTGGAGGGTGTGGGTCCCCAACGACGCGCTGGTCGGCCAGGAAGAACCGACGGCGTGATCCTGACCGATCGCGAGATCAAGATTTCGATCCAGGAAGGGTTGATCGAACTCGATCCTCCGCCCGCGCCGGACGCATACAGTTCAACGAGCGTCGATCTGAAACTCGACCCCTCCATCAGTGAATTTGTTTCGCCCTCGGCCGGCCTGCGCTTCGCCATCGATCCGTCCGCCAAGGGTTACAGTTTCAAGTCCGTCATTGAACAGATCACTCGCAAGGTCACGATCTCGGACCAGACCGGATACGAACTGGCGCCGAATTCGCTTATTCTGGCGTGGACGAACGAACGGGTGAATCTTCGCGCCAGTGCGAGGGTGGCCGCGCGGGTGGAAGGCAAGAGTTCCCTGGCTCGAATCGGCTTGGCCATTCACGTGACCGCCCCGACGATCCATGCCGGCTTCGAAGGGCAGATCCAGCTCGAGGTCGTGAACCACGGCCCTCTGCCGATTGTTCTTCGACCGGGCATGAGGGTCTGCCAGCTGATTTTCGAACTGACTCTTGGTGTTCCAGAGCGCGGCTACGGTGGCCAGTTCGCCGCGCAGACTTCCGCCGAAAGGTTTCCGGGCTGAACCTGCCGTGAACGCCCTCCGACTAATATTAAGGCGTCCTCGCGCCACGGCGGCAGGTAGCCCATTGGGAAACCGGAATTTTTAATGAGGCCCCGGCTCTGAGAGCCGGGGAAAGGCTGACGACGTGTGTTTCGGGGCGAAGCTGCAAGACCGCGCTTCAATGAGGCCCCGGCTCTGAGAGCCGGGGAAAGAGGGTCGAGTTCCTCTCCGCCACCATGCGGTCCCTGATGCTTCAATGAGGCCCCGGCTCTGAGAGCCGGGGAAAGCCCTCCTCCACGTTCAGCCGCGGGACGGCGTAGGGGCTTCAATTGCGGATTCCGATGATGCCGCCCACTCATTCCGACATGATCCCGCCCACTATTCCGGGCTGATGCCGCCCATCTGGGTGGGCTTTGTCGGTGGTTTTTCAGTGGCTGCTTTTCCAGACGTGGGTCAA
>JACDGF010000422.1 GCA_013815405.1 Caulobacteraceae bacterium
AGCTGGGCGAGGCGGCGATTCCGGCCCCCGCGCCATGGTGCCCATGGCCGTGATGCCCTCCGCCGCCGCTCCAGACGGGCGTCGCCAGGGCGAGGAGGAGCAGGGCGCCGACCGCGGCGCGGGCTCGGGTTCGACGACGGGTCATTGGCGGCCCCGTTTTTTAGATCAGCATCCGCCCCGACCGGGCGCGCAGGATGGCGGTGTCCAGGGCCCGGGCGAAGTCCCGGCGTTCGCCCCGGCTCAAGGCCCGCGCCACGGCCAGTTCGCGGCCGGACAGGCGCAGGCGAAGATCGGCTTCGTCGTCCTCCGCCTCGGCCAGAAAGACGCGGGTGAAGGCGGTGGGCGAGGTCCAGATCGTCGTGGCGCCCCGTGCGGTCTCCAGCACCACCCGCACCTCGGCGAGGGTCACCTGGATGCGCTCGCGTCGCATCACCGCCCGGTTGCTGGCCGCCAGGGCGACGATGGCGGCGATCAGGCCCACGCCCAGGAAAAGGGGAATCGGGGGCGCGCCGAGGGCCATGAAGAGGGCAGCCACGGCCGCGTCCAGAGCCGTCATCACCGCGATCAGAACCACCAGCCCGCGCGGCGAGAGCGAGCGGTGCGGGGTGATCACCGCGTCCATGTAGAAGGGACCGTTCATGTCGGCCCCCAGCATAGGCGCCTTGGCCGGCTCTTGGCGAGGGGGTCGAAGCTGGTCATGTTCGGCGCATGGCCGGCAAACCTTCCGCGCGCGAGCGGCGGCGCATCGCGGCGATCTTCGACCGTTTCGCGGCGGCGGCGCCCGATCCGCGCACCGAGCTTGGTTACGCCTCGCCCTTCACCCTGCTGGTGGCGGTAGTGCTCTCGGCCCAGGCCACCGACGCCTCGGTGAACAAGGCCACGGCGCGCCTGTTCCAGGTCGCCGACAGCCCCGCCGCGATGGTGGCGCTGGGCGAGGCGGGGCTGATCCCCTTCATCGCCTCGATCGGCCTCTTTCGGGCCAAGGCGCGCAATGTCGCCGCCCTCTCGCGGCTTCTGATCGAGCGGCACGGCGGTGAGGTCCCCCTCAACCGAGAGGCCCTGGAGGCCCTGCCGGGCGTCGGGCGCAAGACCGCCGGGGTGGTGCTCAACGAGCTGGGGGCCGAGGCGGCCATCGCCGTGGACACCCACGTCTTCCGCGTCGCGCACCGCCTGAAGCTTTCCGATGGCAAGACCCCCGTCCAGGTGGAGGCGGACCTGATGGCGACCACCCCCCCCGCCCGCCTGACCCACGCCCACCACTGGTTGATCCTCCACGGCCGCTATGTCTGCGTCGCGCGGCGACCAAGGTGCGAGACCTGCCGTGTCGCCGACCTCTGCCCATCGCGGCCGCTGTTTTTGGGGGTATAGGCACTCCCTTCCTGCGCCGCGCAGCGGGGAAGATGGCGCGGCGCCACCTTGCGCCGCGACGGAAGGGGCGCACGGCCGCCACACCCTTGTCCGCCATGAGATCGTCCAGCGCCGACGCCCTAGTCAGCTTAGGAGGCGCACACTACTCAGCCGCCTAAGGCGGATATCTTCATTTGCTATCGACACGTCAACGTTCGCGCGCGGCCCCTCCAGGGCTAAGAAGAAGCATTCTCGTTCCGCTTGGAGGCCTGGAAAGCTCATGGTCCGCTTCGCCCTTCACGCCCTGGCTACCGCGCTGGGTTTTTGGATCGCCGCCCAGATCGTGCCGGGGGTTCATGCCGGGGGCTGGGGGAGCCTGATCGGGGCCGGCGTGCTGCTGGGAATCGTCAACGCCATGGTGCGGCCGATCCTGGTGATCCTCACCTTCCCCCTGACCGTGATCACCCTGAGGCTCTTCCTCCTGGTAGTGAACGGCCTGATGGTGTGGCTGGTCACTTTGTTCCTCAAGGGGATCCAGGTCCATGGCCTGTGGAGCGCCATCCTCGCGGCGATCGTCATCAGCCTGACCAGCTGGGCCGCCAGCGGAGTCATCGGAGCGGCGTCGAGCGTTCGTCGCCGCCAGGGCTTGTCCAACCGGTTCATGGTGTGTTATTTCACACACATCAAAGGCAGCGACGGCGAAGCAGCGGAATGAAACGTCGATTCTATCCGGCGGTGCTGGAGCGCGATCCCTCGGGAGTGTTCGGGGTGTGGTTTCCCGACCTGCCCGGCTGCGTGGCCGCCGCCCGGTCGCAGGAAGAGGCGATGGAAAAGGCCCAGGACGCCCTGGCGCGAGGCATCCAGGACCTCGCGGAGCGCGACCGCCTCTTTCCAGAGCCGACCGCCTTCGACACCATTCAAATTCCCGACGGCTGCGACTTCGTGACCTTTTTCGCGGTGGGCGCGGCGCTTCCCGACCCGTCGGAGCGGGTGAACGTCTATCTGCCGCGAAGCCTGATCGAACGGGTTGACCGGGCGGCGGCCGATTTCGGCATGAGCCGCTCGAGCCTGGTCGGCTTCGCCCTTACGCGCATGCTTGCGGAACCCTGGCCCACCCCCATTCCGGCGGTGCGGCCGACGAAGCGCGCGAAGCGGGCTTAACCTGGATTTCTCAAACATGAGAGGTGCATCGGGGGCGGGAATCTGAGATAATTCATTTGCGACAACGAGTTATCGGATTCCCAAGGATGCCCCCGATGCCGACGGACTGTAACCCGAAGCTGTT
>JACDGF010000423.1 GCA_013815405.1 Caulobacteraceae bacterium
GGCCAGGGCGGCGGTGGCGGCGGCCGGGATCAGGCCCTGGGCGCCCGCCGCCCTTTGCAAGGCGCCGATGGACTGGGCCCGGGCCTCGCCGGATGTCACGGCGACCACCAGGGCGGCCAGGCTCACGCCCATCAGCAGGCGCGTGCGAGGCGGAGGTGAAAAGGCGCCGAGTTTCGAAGCCGAACGGGTCATCCGCATCCTCCTCTTGACCTCTATTCCTTAGCCGCCCGCGGGAGGCGGGTCGACCGGCGCGGCCGCCCGGGTCCGCGCGTCGCAGCGATTTGCTCGCACCTGGTCCTCGCGATCCTGGGCGATGTTCTCCAGCCGGACCCGCCAGAACCCCACCACCGGCTCGTGCCCTTTGAGCACCTTGCCGAGGGTGATCTTGTGGTAGGAGGCCAGCAGATCCTCGGCGAAGGCGACCAGCCTGATGTTCTTGGCCAGGCAGGCCGAGGCGGTGTTCGACTGCGTGGCCAGCGCCGCCTGAAGGCGGTCGCGATCCTGGGTCGCGGCGCGCCCCGCGTCGGACGCCTGGGCGAGGGCCGCCTTGTATTTTTCCAGTTCGCCTTGGCTGGCCGAGGCGGACGCCGAGAGCGCGGCATAGTCGGCCTTGGCCTTGTCCAGCGCGGCCGTCAGCGCCGCCTTGGCCCCGGCGTCGCGGCGGGCGGCCCGCAGCTGGGCCTGGACGGCGGACAGCCTGGCCTTGAGCGCCGAGGAATCCGGGGCGGGCGCGGCGAGCGGCGCCACGGGCCTGGCGGCGCCGGCCGCCTGCTGATCCTGCAGCTCGCGAAGTTGCAGGACGGTGGCGCGCAGCTGCTCGCGAAGTTTGTCCGCCTCGCTGTCGGCGGCCCGCGCGCCAATCCCCGCCAACAGGAGCGGGATCAGCAAGGAGGCGATCAAGGCCGGCTTCGCCATCGCCCTAGAACCTCGTGTTCAGTTCGAGTTGCAGGACGTCGATGGCCAGCGGCGGGCCGAAGACCTGGTTGGCGCTCAGCCACCGCCCGCTAATCCAGGTGTTGTTGGCGAAGAAATAGGATCCCGAGACGAAATAGCCCCGAGCGTTCGTGCCCCCGAGATGGAAATCGCTGTCGGTGAAGGCGTCCAGCACGGCGTCCGGCTCGATGTACTTATAACCGAACGCGAGGTTCCAGTCCCCGCGCGTGCCGGCCCGGGGGTAGCCGATCGTCGCCTTGGCCAGCCAGGCGTTCTGCCCGCTGTGGTAGGGGCCGAGGACCCCGCCGGGGCCGAAGTCGAAGTTGGTCACCGGCTGGGTCAGGGGGTTGGCGAAGATCCGGGCCGGGTCGAAGGCGAGGTTGCGGGTGTAGTCGCCGACCAGCTGCAGCCGCGCCGGGCCCCAAACCGGCATTTCGAAGGCGGCCGTCACGTCCAGGAGGTCGTAGTCGTAGGACAGGCCGACGAACTGGGGCTGAGGGGTGTTCAACGGGTTGTTGGGGTCCGGCAGGATGTCGCGGATGAGGAAGAGGGTGTTGCCCTTCTGCAGGAAGCTGGGCCGGCTCTGGTCGGACGAGCACTGCTTGTTGCCGTCGAACAGGCCGCAGGGGTCGGAGAGCACGCCCTGGATGTTGCGGTAGGTGTAGTAGGCGACCGCCCCGCGAATCGACCAGGAAAGCTCGTCGGGCTTGTATTCGGCCCCGATCTGGCCGGCGAACAGCCATTTGGTGCGGTCGCCCGCCTTGACCGCGCCGGCGGTCGGGAAATTGCTGGACACATAGTCGATCGGGAAGGCGCCGGCCGTCGCGAAGCCTTTCAGGCCCGCGGGCCCGAACGGAAGGCCGGAGGTGGCGGTGGCGGCGACCCCATCGAAGTTCAGGTCCTCGTCGAACACATTGTCGGTGTGATCGAAGGGGTTGGGCATGCGGCCCACGGTCAGGGCGCCCCAATAGATGGGCGTGAGGGTCAGGTAGGCCTGGTCGAGCCAGATCGCCTTCTTCGAGAGGCCGCCGCCGAGCAGCTGGGTGGTCGAGACAGGGCTGCCGTCGCCGCCGGTGGCCAGCCGCACCCCGGCGGAGACCCCCTCGAAAATCTTGGCGCGCGCCGCCAGCCGCGCCCGGATGCTCAGCTGGTTCAGGCGGTCTTCGCGGGTGTTGAGGAAGGGCAGGCCATTGGGGTTGGTGATGGCGTTGATGTCGATCGGGCCATTGGCGTTGAAGGCGGCGTAGTCGATGAAGGGGACGATGTTGCTCCCCGAATAGAAGTTGGACTGGTCGCGGAACCGGAAATCGCCGCTCCATTCGATGCGATTGATCCACGACGGCAGGGCGCCGGGGCTCGCCCATCCCTCGGCCTGGGCCTGCGCCAGGACGTCCTGCTTGATCTCGTCGCGGATCTGGTTGCGCACGATCAGGGGGACGTACGGCACCCGCACCACGCCGGGCGGGGCGGCGGCGGGAGGCTGGGCGCCGGCCGCGAGACGAGCCTGGGTGGCCTCGTCCTCCGCCTGCTGCTTGAGGGCGTCGGCCGCGTCCTGGGTGATCACCCCCTGCTTGACCAGCAGCCTGACCAGATTGATCACCATGCTTTCGGATGGCGGCGGCGGGGCGGGCGCGGCGGCGGGCGCGGGAGGCGGCGTTGCTGGGGCGGTGGCCACCGCCTCGCTTTGCGC
>JACDGF010000424.1 GCA_013815405.1 Caulobacteraceae bacterium
GCTGAGGGCCGCGCGCACGCTGTCGAGGTCGGGGTTCCTCGCCACCTCGGGGGCCATGGCGGCCGCCTCCGCCGCCCGCTCGGCGTCGCCCCCGGCCAGGTAGCACCGCGCGAGGCCGCCGATGGCGCCCAGATGCTCGGGCTCCAGCTGGAGGACCTCGGCGAAGCCCTGGGCCGCCCCGCCGATGTCGCCGAGCTCCAGCGATTCCTTGGCGAGGCCCATCAGTTCCTCCACCTCCGAGACCGCCGCCGGGCCGATCAGCTTTTCGACGAAGGCTTTCAGCTGGCTGTCGGGCACCGCGCCCATGAAGCCATCGACCGGCTTGCCGCCGGCGAAGGCGTAGACCGTGGGGACGGACTGGACGCGCAGCTGGCCGGCGATCACCGGGTTCTTGTCGATGTCGATCTTGACCAGCTTCACCGCCCCCTTGGCGGCGGTCACCGCCTTTTCCAAGGCCGGCGTGAGCTGCTTGCACGGCCCGCACCTGGTCGCCCAGAAATCGACGATCACCGGCTGGGTCTTGGAAGCCTCGATGACGTCGGCCACGAAGGTGGCGTCCGAGCCTTCCTTGATGAGGGGGCCGACCGCCTTGGCCGGCGCGCTTTCTCCGATCAGGGACATGGATACTCCGGTGAGAATTACGCGAGCGGCCTTAACATGGTCGCGAACGCGCCGAAATCCACCACCTTGGGCGTCACGCCCAAGGCCTCGAGGAAGCGGCGCAGGCCCGCCTGGCTCACGCTCGTGGTCGCGGTGTTGACCAGGGGATGGAAGTTGACCGGATCGCCGGCGGCGAGCGCCGCGTCCAGGATCAGGCGCACGCGCCGCCGGCCGTCGTTGAGCAGCGCGAAGACGGTGACCGAACCGGGCGTCACGCCGAGGGCGTCTTCGAGCACCGAAGAGCTGGCGAAGGACAGGCGCGGCATCCCGGCGACCTCGGAGAGGCGCTTGAGGTCGATCCGCGTTCCGTCCGCGGCGGCGATCAGCCACAGGCCCCCTTTTGCGTCCTTCAGGAAGAGGTTCTTGGTGTGGACGCCCGGGAGCGCCGCCTTGATCGCCGCGCCCTCGCCCACCCGGAACACCGCCGGATGGTCCAGGGTGGCGTGGGCGATGCCGTGCGCATCGAGGAAGGCCATGAGGTCGGCGCGGGTGTTCATGGCAGGGAGCCCTCCCTCCCCTTCATGGGGAGGGTCGGCCCAAAGGGCCGGGGGGGGGAAGTTTGGAGCTTCCCAAGCGCCGTGGATTGCCCCAGACTTCCCCACCCGGATCGCTTCGCGATCCTCCCTCCCCATGAAGGGGAGGGAGGAGGTTCGCGGCGTCGCCCACCGCAAGCGAAGAGTCCAGGCCCATGCAGCTCGAATGTTTTCCCACCGCCACCCGCCCGCCCGACATCGTGCCGGGCCGGCCCCAGAGGGCGTGGATGGACGCGTTCCTGGACCGTCATCCCTATCGCTGCCTGCCGATGACCATGGCCAATTCCACCGGCTGGGAGATCCTCTGCCCGGTGGGGTTCACCGCCCAGTGGAACGGCGGCCCCCAGCAGAGCGACATCGGCTTCACCCCCGATCATCCCTTCCCCGATTTCGGCGACTTCGTGAAGAGCCATTTCTCGCACGGCATCGTCACCTTCCATCCGGGCTATCTCTTCCGGACCCCCGAGGGCTGGTCGATGTGGGCCGGCGGGCCGCCCAATCACGTCAAGGACGGGATCCAGCCCCTGACCGGCCTGGTGGAGACCGACTGGCTGCCCTTCCCCTTCACCATGAACTGGGTCTTCACCCGCCCGGGCAAGGTGCGCTTCGCCAAGGGCGAGCCCTTCTGCTTCATCACCCTGGCCAAGGACAAGCCCCTGGAGGCGTTCCAGCTGGTGCAGCGCTCCCTCGAACGCGACCTCGACCTGCGCGGCCAGTACGAGGCCTGGCGCGGCAAGCGCGACGACTTCAACGCCCGGCTCTACAAACGCGACCCGGGGGCGGTGAAGGAGGCCTGGCAGCGCTACTACTTCAAGGGCGAAATGCCCGACGACACCGGCCCGGCGCCCACGGCCCACGTCAACAAACGCCGGATGAAACCGCTGAAACTGGGGCTCTGAACGCGGCCGGGGGCGCGCCTTGCCAAGCCCCGGACCCTCTGCGATAAGCCGGCCCCCAAGGCGGAGCGCGGGCGTAGCTCAGTGGTAGAGCACAACCTTGCCAAGGTTGGGGTCGAGAGTTCGAATCTCTTCGCCCGCTCCAAATTTTCTAAATACAATCAATCCGTTAAAGCGGCCCTCCGGGACCGTTTTTCGTCTAGAGCGTCGACCGGCTTTTCCTGACTATGCCGATATCCTGGAAGGGCACGCTCGCTCAGTATGTTGGCCGTCTGCACCGACAGCATGCCCCGAAGACCGAGGTTCTCGTTGTCGACGATGTCGATGAGTCGGTCCCGGTGTTGGCTCGGATGGCGGCGAAGCGGCGGGCCGGTTATCGCGCGCTCGGCTATGCAATCGAATAGCTCCGCGGACGCCGCCTGACGTGACCCCCTGAAACTCCTCCAGGAATAAGTAGAGTCCGGCCCAACGGAAAGGGACGGACCGATGAGGAAGTCGAGATTCAGCGAGGAGCAGATCATCGCCATC
>JACDGF010000425.1 GCA_013815405.1 Caulobacteraceae bacterium
GCGCCGATGCTCAAAGCGGCGGCTACCCAGACTTCGCGCCTGTGATAGGTTCGCGCCCTGAGCCATCGCGTGCCTGGCGCTGGGAGGGAAGCTCATGACGACGAAGACCATCTCGACCTACGTCGCGGGGGGCTACGACCTGTCGCCAAGCTACAGCGAGTTGGACATCACCACGAAAGGCGGTGTCGGCGGGAGCGGGGTCTATTCGGATCACTTCGCGACGATCTCGAACTTCGGCACGATAAACGAGACCACGGACCACTATGGAATCCACCTGAAAGTCGGCGGTAATGTTTTCAATCAGCCGACCGGCTTGGTCCAAGGCAATATTGGTGTCGATCTGGGCGCCGCCGGGACCGTGACCAACCTTGGGACGATCATCGGACAGTCTGCCGGGATCTTCATGGAAGCCGGCGGCGCGGTCACCAATGGCGCCTATGCCAATCCCGACGCCCTCATCGAAGGCAGGGTCGCTTTTCTCACGTCCGCCGGAACCTTGTCGAATTTCGGCACGATCGTGGCGACGGTGAGAATGCAGGCCGGCGGCGCGGTCACCAACGGCGGCGCCGGCGACACCACGGCGTCGATCGTTCGCGGCGGCGGCGTGGCGATGTCCGGCGGCGTATCGACGGTGAAGAACTTTGGCACGATCCAGGGCTACGGCCGCCCGGGCTCTTCCGGCGTATACATTTCGAGCGGGTTGGTCACCAACGGCGGCGCCACCGCCACCGAGGCGCGGATCGAAGGCTACACGGGCGTGATAATCTCTGGCGCCGCCACGGTGACCAACTTCGGCGTGATCACCGGCGACGGCGCCGCTGGCATATCTTTCTTCAACGGCGGTAGCCTGACCAACGGAACCGACATCGACCGACACGCCCTGGTGGAAGGCTATAGCGGCGTCGTTGTCAGTAGCACGGCCGGAACGATCGCCAACTTCGGAACCATCCAGGGCTTGGACGTGGGCGGCTCGGGTCGATACGGCGTTCTCCTGCACTTCGGCGGCTCGGTCACAAACGGCAGCAGCACCGACCGTTCGGCGTTGGTCCAAGGCGATCAGGGCGTACTGACCCAGCGCGTTGCGTCCACTGTCGTCAATTTCGGGACCATCCTGGGCGAGGGGGCCTACAACCGGGGCGCCGTCGTCCTCTATGCGGGGGGCTCTGTGACCAACGGCAGCGACCTGGATGGGACGGCGCTCATCGAAGGGGCCAGCGGCGTCCAGATTGAAGGCGGCGCGGGCACGATCAGGAACTTCGGGACCATTCGCGCGACCGGGGCCTACGGCGCCGGCCTCGTGCTGTTCGCCGGCGGCAGTCTCACCAACGGTTCGGCCGCCGACGGCGCGGCCCTGATCGAAGGCGGCCTGAGTGTCGGCCTGTTTGGCGCCGCGGCGACCAACTTCGGCACGATTTCCGGCGTGGGCGCCCCCGACGGGACGGGTGTCTATCTCCACTCCGGTTCCACCCTGACCAACGGCGCGAGCGGTCACGCCGGCGCGCTCGTCCAGGGCTATCTCGGCGTGCGGGTATCCGGAACCGGGACAGTGACCAATTTCGGAACCATCCGCGGCATGGGCGCCCCGGCGGTCTATTTCGCGTCGTCCGCCGACACGCTCATCGTCGAAGCCGGCTGCGCCTTCGAGGGCGCGGTGCTGGGCGGCGGGGGCACGCTCGAGCTGGATACCGGGGTGGGGGCCCTCACCGGCCTGTTGGCGGGGGGGAATGTCACCGTGTCGGGCAGCATGGCGGCGACGACCTTCTCCGATTTCGCCACGGTGGAGATCGGCCCATCGGCGACGTTCGCCTCCTCCGGCGCCGTGACCATCGCCGCCGGCCAGACGGTGAACGACGCCGGATCGCTCACCCTCGGCGGCGGCAAGAAGGGAAGCGTCGCCAACGCCGGCCTGATCGAGACCACGGGGGCCGGCGTGCTCACCATCCGAAGCCCGGTCGTCAACACCGGCATCCTGGCGGCCGACGGCGGAACCCTGACGGTGATGGGCGCGGTCACCGGGGGTTCGGGGCGAGGAAACATCGACGGCGGGACCCTGGATTTCACCGCCGGCTTCAACCAGAACGTCAAGTTCACCGGAACCACCGGCATCCTCGAACTGGCCCAGTCCCAGAGCTACGGCGGGACCATCCTCGGCTTCTCCAAGACCGGCGGGACCTCGCTGGATCTCGACGACATCGCCTTTGGCGCCGGGACCAAGGCGACCTATGCGGGGAACAAGTCCGGCGGCGTGCTCACCGTCACCGACGGAAGCCACACCGCCCAGATCGACCTCAAGGGCGACTATCGTTCCTCGACCTTCGTCGTCGCGGCCGACGGCCACGGCGGGACCCTGGTCCACGATCCCGCCAGCCTCGCGGCGAACCTTCCGCCGCCAAGTCAGCGATTCATCGCCGCCATGGCGGGGCTGGGCGGAGGCGGAGCGGGGCTGGAAGCCGGGCCCGCCTGGCGCCCTCACTCGCCGGCCATGCTCCTTTGCCCCCGGGTGCAGATCGCCTGAAGCGGTTCGGCGGTCGCTATTCGGCTATCGCCGCCTCCGGGGGGTTGGTAAGCTCGGCGGAGTGGCCGGCGCGCTTCGCGGCCCGGTCGGGGCGCCGC
>JACDGF010000020.1 GCA_013815405.1 Caulobacteraceae bacterium
CCCCCAGCGCCAACCGCATCACCCTGCTGCGCGACACCGACCACGACGGGGTCGCCGACGAGCGGCATGTGTTCCTGTCGGGCCTGAACTCGCCCTTCGGCATGACCCTTGTCGGCGATACGCTCTATGTGGCCGACACCGACGCCATCCTGCGGTTCCCTTACCGCGCCGGCGCGACCGCCATCGCCGCGCCGGGGGTCAAGGTCGTGGACCTCCCGGCCGGGCCGATCAACCACCACTGGACCAAGAACGTGGTCGCCGGGGCCGGCGGCGCCCGGCTCTACGCCAGCGTCGGGTCCAACAGCAACGTCGGCGAGAACGGCCTCGCCGCCGAGGCGGGGCGGGCGGCGATCTGGGAGATCGACCCGGCCACGGGCGCCCACCGCGTCTTCGCCGCCGGCCTGCGCAACCCGGTCGGCATGGGCCTCGAACCCGCCACCAAGGCCCTGTGGGTGGCGGTCAACGAGCGCGACGAGCTCGGCGGCGACCTCGTCCCCGACTACATGACGGCGGTGAAGGACGGCGCCTTCTACGGCTGGCCCTACAGCTATTACGGCCGGCATGTGGACGACCGGGTCAAGGCGCGGCGGCCGGACCTGGTCGCTGGGGCGACCGTGCCCGACTATGCCCTCGGCCCCCACACCGCCTCCCTCGGCCTCGCCTTTTCGACCGGGACGGCGCTGCCGGCCGCCTACCGGTCCGGGGCCTTCGTCGGCCAGCACGGCTCGTGGAACCGCCGCCCGCGCAGCGGCTACAAGGTGATCTTCGTCCCCTTCGCCGCCGGCCGCCCCGCCGGGGCGCCCCGCGACGTCCTCACCGGCTTCCTCACCCCCGACGGCAAGGCCCTCGGCCGCCCCGTCGGCGTCGCCCTGGACGCCCCCGGCGCCCTCCTCGTCGCCGACGACGTCGGAAACACGGTGTGGCGCGTCTCGGCGGCGCCCTGATAAATCCTCACCCGCTCTATGCGGGGGAGGGGGAGGATTTACCTTGCCTAGAACATCGCCCCCACACCTGGGGGTTTGGGTTTTTTCTCGAGGGCTTCCTTTTCCAAGTCGTCGAGCTTTTCGGTCAGGCGTGCGTCGCGCTTGGCGAATTCCTCGTCGGAGATGGGGTTTGCGGGAGGCGGGTCCTTGTCGGTCATGGCGGTCTCCGGGGCGGTGGAAGGTCTCTAAGCGTCAATAGTCTTTCGGCGAGGCGGCGGCGACCCTACAGTCGGGCCGATGACCCTTCCCAGATGGCCCGCGCTCGCCCGCCAGGAATGGTTCCTGGGCGTCAGCCTCGCGACCGGCCTGGCCTTTCTGCTCGAAGGGCCGGCCCTGTTCAGCGGGCTCGCGAACCCCCTGTGGCTGGCGGCCATATTCCTGTGGCTGTTCGCCGTGGTGCTGGGCTCGGCCCTGTCGGTGGCGCGCCACGCGGACCAGCTCGCCGCGCGGCTGGGCGAGCCCTTCGGCACCCTGATCCTCACCCTCTCGGTGACGGCGATCGAGGTGATGACCATTTCGGCGGTGATGCTGCACGGCCAGAACGACCCCGAGCTGGTGCGCGACACGCTGTTTTCGGTGGTGATGATCATCCTCAACGGGCTGGTAGGGCTTTCGCTCCTGATCGGGGCGTGGAAGTACCGCGAGCAGGCCTATAATTTCCAAGGGGTCAACGCCTACCTGGGCGTGATCATCCCGCTGGCCGCCCTGGGCCTGATCATGCCCGATTTCACCCGGACCACCGCCGGGCCGACCCTCTCGTTCGCCCAGGAAACCTGCCTGATCTTCATGTCGGCGGGCCTCTACGGCGCGTTCCTGGTGATGCAGACCAGCCGGCATCGCGGCTATTTCAAGCTGGGCGAGGCGGCGGAGCTCAGCCGGGACTATTCGCCGCGCAGCGACTGGCGCCCGCTGGCGCGTCACGCGGTCCTGCTGGCGGTCTACATGGCGCCGGTGGCGTTCCTGGCCGAGCAGTTCGCCCACCCGGTGGACTACATCATCGAGACCCTGCATGGGGCCCGGCGCCCTGGGCGGGCTGATGATGGCCCTGCTGGTGGCGACGCCCGAGGCCATCGGCGCGGTCCGCGCCGCCAGCGCCAACAACCTGCAGCGGGCGGTGAACATCTTCCTGGGCTCGGTGCTGTCGACCATCGGCCTGACCATTCCGGCCATGCTGATGGTAAGCCACTTCACCGGGCGCTCGCTGGTGCTGGGCCTGCAGAACACCGACGTGGTGATGCTGGTGCTCACCCTGGGGGTCAGCGTGGTGACCTTCGCCAGCGGACGCACCAACGTCCTGCAAGGCGCGGTCCACCTGCTCCTCTTCGCCGCCTATCTGCTGCTGATCTTCCAGGGCTAGAACGGCAGTCCGGGCAGGCTCGGCAGATGCAGGGCGCGCTTGGAGGGCGGCTGGGCGGCGGCGAGTTCGCCGGCGGCCTGCTGGCAGTCCTTGGCGAGATCCGGTTCGCCGTAGGCCAGGCATTTGTCGAGATAGGCCCGGGCCTCGCCCGCGCGGCCCGCCTGGCGCGCCGTCGCCACCTCCAGGGAAACGAAGGGCTTGTCGTCGCCGCCGAAGCGCGCGATCCCTTGGCGCAGGATCGCCATCGCCCGATCGTCGCGGCCCAGGCGGTAGAACATCCGGGCGTGGTCCAGATAGCCGTCCACCGTCTGGTCGGGGCTCTGGTCGGCGTGTGTGAACAGGGCGTCGGCGCGGGGGGCGTCGCGCAGGTCGTCGCGGATGCGCGCCGCCTCGTTGACCACCAGGGGCGCGGAAGCGAACTGGGTCCGGCCGGCCTTGGCGAGTTCACGCTCGGCGCCGGCCGGGTCGCCGTCTCCCCGCGCCTTCATCGCCGCGCGCACGGCCGCCACGGTCGCCTGGCCGTCCTGGTATTCCCTGGCGGCGCGGACTTGCGTGAGCCAGGCGGTCTGCTCGTCGCGCAGGGGCAGGCCGCCGGGATAGGCGTCGGCGGAATAATCGGCGATCCCCTTCTTGCGCGCCTGGGGCGAGCGGTGGCGCGGGCCGGAGTCTTCCTGGCGGGCGGCGGCGAAGCCAAGGGCCAGGCGCCCCGCCCCTTTGAATAGGCCCTGCTTCAGGCCCTCGGCGGATCCGCCGCTCGACAGAAAGCTCTGGGCGGTGTCCGCGTTGACCAGCTGGCCGAGCTGGGTCTTCAGCTGCGCCGAGAGGACGTCCTGGGCGGCCTTGCGGGCCACCTGGTCGGCCTGGATGGTGTCGAACACCTGGGCCGAGGCGCTGTCGGCGTCACCGCCCGGGTGACCGCCAGATAGTCGGGGTCCGGGCGCGATCCCCAGACCACGTCCAGGGGCGCGTCGAACACCTGGCTGAGATCGGGCGCGCGGCCGGGCCGGCCGGCCAGGGCCTCCCTGGCCCGCGACGCCAGCCGCTCGAACACCGCCTCGCCGCAATGGTCGCCGCGGCGCAGGCACCACGCCGCATAGAGGCCCATGGCTGGGGAGATGTCGAAGCCGCGCACGCCCAGGCGCGCGGCCTTCGCCTTGTCGAATCCGTAGTCGGTGATCAGGGGATAGGCCTCCAGCCTGACCATGGCCGGGGCCAGGATGGCGACCGCATCGAGGCCGCGCTGGATGTCGGTGAACAGGTCCAGGTCGCTGGGGGAGGGCTTGGCCAGGATGATCGGCGTCCCCCCCGCGGCGAGGACGCAGGCGATCTTGACCAGAGGGTCCGCGAGGCATCCGGGCTTGTCCGCCCAGGCCCGCGCCCGGGTGGCGGCGGCCAAGCCGTTCAGGAACGTCGGGAACCCGTCGGACGTCCCACCCTGGCCCATGTAGACGAAGTCCACATACATCGCCGACGGGGGCGCCCCGCCCACGGTCATCAGGTCGTCCAGCATGGTCCACTGCTGGTCGTAGGTGGGGGGGAAGCGCCGCCAGCCGTAGCCCTTCATCGCCTCGATCGAGGTCTCGTCCAGATAGATCACCCGCACCGCCCGCTGGCCGCGCCGGCCCTTGCCATAGTCGGCGGCGGTGATTCGCTGATAGACTTGGTCGGCTAGGCGGTCGGAGGCCGCTTCGAAACCGAACAGGTTGATCTTGGCCACGGCATAGGCCGAGACAGCCAGCACCAGGCTGACCAAAAGCGCCTTCATCACGCCGGTCAGGGAGATCAAGGCCCGGGCGCCCCCCGGTAGGGCGCGAAACGATACCGTTCGATCCCGGAATAGTCATCCCGTGACCAAAGCTCGACGTATTGAATCCATTCCCGACCGGCGGCGTCATCCGCTGACGTTTCGGGCTCGCCCATGCGCTTGGCGCGAAGGTTCAGGACGATCCCGTCCTTGAGCCAAACGCCTCCCTCCGGGCCTCGCGCCGCGCCGCCGTGGAGCCGGCGATCCTCTTCATCCCGATAG
This sequence comes from Caulobacteraceae bacterium, assembly GCA_013815405.1. GTDB lineage: Bacteria > Pseudomonadota > Alphaproteobacteria > Caulobacterales > Caulobacteraceae > Acaudatibacter. The sequence goes on from JACDGF010000020.1 coordinate 4,367, forward strand.
ACTTCATGGCCGGCCAGCCAGCCATCGGCCGCCAAGCGCGCGCGCACCGCGTCGTCGGCCGCGTCCAGCTGGACGCGGGTGAGCTTGCGCGGCGCCGTCCCGATCGAAATGCCCTGGATGCGGTCCCGGTCCTTGGTCCAGGTGGAGATGTAATAGTAACGGCAGCCCCGGAACACGACCGCCGAGCCCGGCACGCTGAAGTCGAAGACGCCGCCCCCCGCCACGACCGGCGCGGGACCGCCATGGCGGCTGGCGATGTCCAGCTTGAGGGTGGAGCGCCGCGCCATCTCCTGGAGCGTCATGCCGGGCGCCGCCGCCAGCAGCCCCCGCGAAGCGCCCGGCGCGTCCGGCGGCCCCTGGCCGGCGGGAGGGCTGAACATTCCCCCCAGGATGGCCGCCGGAACGGCGACCACGGCGCCGGCGGCCATCAGGCCCCAGAGGATCCAGATCAGCAGGGCCTGCCGCGCGGTCACCGCCTTGACCACGGCCAGGTCGGCGTTGCCCACCGCGTTGTGAAAGCCGACCACCGTCTTGACGATCACCGGCACGGCCGCGAATCCCACGCCGAGGAACAGGACGAAGACCAGGATCAAGGCCGGCAGGCGCCAGGCCGGCGGGAGCTGCGCCATCCCCATGGCCTGCATCACGCCCCCGGCCGCGATGACCGCGATCAGGGCCGCCAAAAAGCCAAGCAGGATCGCCACATGCGCCTTCAGACTGAGCATGGCGCCTTTCCCTCACCCTCTCCGCGACCGCCATAGTCTGCGCCGCCGGCCCGCCGGTGTCGCGGAGGAACTTTTCGACCTGGAAAGGTTCACCACCAGTCGACGGTCTTCGCGAAGGCCCGGCTCTCCCGCTTCGCGGCTTTGATCAAAGGCGCGGCCCGGGCGAGGTCTTGGCCGACCACGACCCCGGCCGCGAAGCCCGCCCCATCCGCGTCGCGCCTCTCCCCCAGCCGATTCAGGGCGGCAAGCGCCGTCCGCTGGCCAACCCAGATGTCGTTGAGCCGGCCAAGGGAGGTCTGGAGCGTCTCCAGGACGTCGGTGAAGGCGAGGCGCCGGCGCGCGCGGCGGCCGTCGGCGAGGCCGGCGAAGAATTCCGAGGCGTAGCGCATCTTCTTAGCCTCGATCCGCAGCTTGTGCCGCGCCAGCGGATCCTTCCAGTTCAGGGTCTTGACGCGCTTGCCCAGCGCCTTGCGGCGCCGATCCAGCGCCGATCTGGCGAATTGGCGGGCGGGACCCTCCGCCTCGCGGCCGGTCAAGGCATCCCCGGACCAGTCCGCCGTTTCGATCCAATCCGCGGCGTCGATCAGGAGGCGCCGATAGCGGGCGCCGTCGACGGCCGACGCGGCGCGGGCGTGGGCGGCCTGTTGCGCGCCGAGGAGCGCCTGGCCCAAGGCCGCCATCGGCGCGGGATCGGCCAGGGTTCTGGCGGCTGGCCTGAACGCCTCGAAGGCGAAGACATCCAGGTTTCGCGCGCCCTCCAGCTCCCCAGTCAGCCAAACCAGTTCACCCTTCAGGCTCTCTCGACGATCGCCGGCCAGGAACGGCTTGAAGACGGTCAGGGCCACCCGCAGGCGGCGCAGCGCGACCCGCGCCTGGTGCGTCGCTTCGATCCGCTGGCCGCTTCGGATCAGATCGGCGTTCAGGGCGAGGTGTTCCAGGCACGCGCGGCCGATGGCCTGGAATGCGCCGCCGGCCGAGAGCTCCCGATCGAACGGGGGAAAATGGACCTTGGCCGGCTCGCCCAAGGCGCCGTCCCGCAGGGCATGCCCGCGCTCGGCCTTGCTCGCGAAGGCCGGAACCAGCGCCTCGGCGCCGGCCAGGCGGCGGGCCTCCGCGAAGATGTCACATGGCCGCCCTGATTTCAGCTCCAACTCGAGTTCCAGGATCGGCCAGGTCCGGTCCAGAGCGGCCAGCTCGCCTTCATCCAGGCTAAGCTCGATCCGGCTCAAACCCACCTTGCGGATGCGGGAGCGCCTTTCGACCTTCACCCGAAAGATGGGACGGAGGTCTTCGGCCGCCCCGATCAGGCCGGCGGCGGGCGTCGAGTCCAGCAATGCAAATACCGGGGCCGCCGACTTGATCAGGCGCTCGTTCTCATATCGGGCCAAGCCGGCGCCGCCCTTGACGGCCTGGGACCATTTGCCGGCCTCACGCCTCACGCGCAGGCAATAGCCCGCGGCGCGGAGCCTGTGATCGCCCGTGTCATAGTAGATCGACTCGAGGGTCCTGGGGCGGGCGGCGCCGACCTCACGTTCCGCCGCCCGCCTGGCCGACGCGGACCCGATCGCAAGCTTCAATTCCACCTCGGTGTCTGGGGGTCGCATGATCGATACCCTCAATTGATCCAAGGATCAGAACGGCGAGGCGCGGTGTTTGGGTCCAAAGCCGGAAGGCTCGAGCGCCTATCTTTGTTTGCACCGGTCTCTTTGCCTTGCGCGACGTTAAGGCCACTATGAGAGTCCAGGTTAGGAAAGGGGAGAGGCCCGCGATGCGCCTGATCAGCGAGACGGTGGAGATCGGCGGCCCGAAAGGGCCGGCACGGCCCAGGCGTTACCCCGCGTCTCCGGTCGACCTAGCCGACCCGACGCGGTTTACGCGCGGCCCACCGCACGCCGACTTCGCCTGGCTTCGCGCCCACGCGCCGGTGGCCTGGAACGAGGAGCCGGGCGAGCGGCGCGGTTTCTGGTCGGTCACGCGCTACGAGGACGTGATGAGGGTGAACGGCGATCCGGCGACCTTCTCGTCGCAGAAGGGCGGCATACTGATGGCCCATATCCGTTCGGAAGATCGGCTCTCGCGCGCCTCCCTGGACGCGATGATCAACATGGACGCCCCCGCGCACCTGCAGCTTCGCCGCGAACACATGCCCTATTTCACCCCCGCCTATCTGCGCGGCCTGACCGACCGGATCGAGGCCGAGGTCGCACGCCTGGTGGGCGCCATGGCCCCGCTCGGCCGATGCGACCTCGTGCCGAGCCTGTCGGCCCAGCTTCCGCTCTTCACCCTGTGCGAGATCCTAGGCGTGCCGGCGGAGGACCGGGCGAAGTTCCTCACCTGGATGCATTTTCTGGAACTGGCCAATTCCTTCGTCGCCGAACGCAGCGGCGAGGCCGGGGCCGTGGAGCAGGCCATCGCCGACCTGCCGCCCGAGGCCAGGGCCTTCATCGAGGCCTTCCAGGCCGCCATCGACGAAATGTTCGAATACGGCCGCCACATGCTGCGCAAGCGGCGCGAAGACCCGCAAAACGACCTGATGTCGGCCATCGCCCGGGCCCAGCTCGACGGCGAGTTCCTGGCCGACGAATACCTGGACGGCTCCTGGCTGCTGATCGTCTTCGCCGGCAACGACACCACCCGCAACACGATCAGCGGGACCATGGGCCTCCTGACCGACTTTCCGGACCAAAAGGCCAAACTGCTCGCCCGCCCCGAGCTTCTGACCGGGGCCGTCAATGAATTCATCCGCATGATCAGCCCGGTCATCTACATGCGCCGCACCGCCACCTGCGACGTCGAGATCGCCGGCCAGGACATCGCCGAAGGGGAAAAGGTGATCATGTACTACGGCTCGGCCAATCGCGACGAAGCGCTGTTCGCCGACCCCGACCGGCTGGATGTCGAGCGGCCCAACGCCGACAAGCACGTCGCCTTCGGTTACGGCCCCCACACCTGCATCGGCAAGCGCGTCGCCCAGATCCAGCTCGAAGCGGTCTATCGCCAGCTCCTGGCGCGGCTGCCCGACATCCGTCAAGCCGGGCCCATGGAGGTCCAGCCCAACAATTTCGTCTACGCCATCAAGAGCCTGCCGGTGGAATTCACCGCCGCCTGATGCCCGCCGCCGATCTTCGGCTTGACACCGAAGCGCCGGAGCGGCTCGATCGGGGGAAAGCCAAGCCGAGGACGAATTCCATGCGCAATCCCGAGATCGACGTCATCCGCGCCATGCTGGCGCAGACCCCCGCCAACCTCTCGACGCTCGAGCTGCGGCAGCTCTACGATGGTTTGGGCGCCCAGTTCCCGACCGCAATGGACTGCGAACTGAAACCCGAAAAGGCCCGGGGGGTCGCCGCCGAATGGTCCTCTTCGCCCGGCGCCGCGAGCGACGGGGTCATCCTCTATCTGCACGGGGGCGGCTATGTGATCGGCTCGATCCCGAGCCATCGCCACCTGGCGACCGAGCTGGGCCGCGCGGCGGGCGCGCGGAGCCTCGCCCTCGACTACCGCCTGGCCCCGGAGCACCCCTTTCCCGCCGCGACCGACGACGCCCTGGCCGGCTATCGCTTCCTTCTGGAGAGCGGATTCGCGCCGGGCAAGATCGCGGTCGCCGGGGACAGCGCCGGCGGCGGGCTGACAGTGGCGACCCTGGTGGCGGCGCGCGACGCGGGACTGCCGCAGCCGGCTTGCGCCGTCTGCATCTCACCCTGGGTCGACCTGGAGGGCCTGGGCGATTCCATGACCAGCAAGGCGGCCGAGGATCCCATGGTCCACAAGGAGGAGCTGGCGGGCATGGCGGCGGCATATCTCGGCGGCGCCTCGGCGCGCTCGCCCCTGGCGGCGCCGCTCCACGCCGATCTTCGGGGCATCGCGCCCGTGCTCATCCAGGTCGGTTCGGCCGAAACCCTGTTGGACGACTCTGTCCGCCTGGCCTCGGCGGCGGGAGCGGCGGAGGTCGAGACGCGGCTCGAAATCTGGCCCCAGATGATCCACGTCTGGCACTTCTTCCATCCCATGCTGGGCGAGGCGCGCCGCGCGATCGGGACGGCCGGGGCCTTCATCCGTGGCCGGATGGACGAGGCGTCCCTGGCGCGCCACGCGGCGTAGCGGCGCCCGGGCCGGCGGGACTCGAGCTTGGAATGGCGGTGATGACCGGCGCGCAGATGCTCGTGCGCGTGCTTCTCGCGCACGGTGTCACCCATGTGTTCTGCGTCCCCGGGGAGAGCTATCTGGCGGTGCTGGACGCCCTGGCCGACGTCAAGGACGAGATCACGGTCATCAGCTGCCGCCACGAGGCGGGGGCGGCGAACATGGCCGTCGCCCACGGCAAGCTCACCGGCCGGCCCGGAATCTGCATGGTCACCCGCGGCCCCGGCGCGACCCACGCCAGCGTCGGAGTGCATACCGCGCGCCAGGACTCCGTCCCGATGATCCTGTTCGTGGGCCAGGTGGCGCGGGGCCAGAAGGGCCGGGAGGCGTTCCAGGAAGTCGACTACGCGGCCGCCTTCGGCCCCCTGGCCAAATGGGCGGTGGAGATCGACGCGGCCGGGCGCGTGGCCGAACTCGTCGGACGCGCCTTTTCCACGGCCGTCCAGGGCCGGGCCGGCCCCGTGGTGATCGCCCTGCCCGAGGACATGCTGCGCGAAGAGGCCCCCGCCGCGCCGATCGCTCCCTCGGCGCGGGCGGTCGCCGCTCCGAGCCCGCCCTTCGTCGCAGCCTTGGCCGGACGATTGCGCGCCGCCGAACGCCCCTTGATGATCCTGGGCGGAACCGGCTGGACGGCGACCGCCCTGGAAGCCCTGGCGGCGTGGGCGGCCGAGGCGGGCTTGCCGATCGCCCTGTCATTCCGGCGCAAGGATCTGCTGGACAACGACCATCCCTGCTACGCCGGGGATCTGGGGCTGGGTCCCAACCCCAGACTGATCGAGCGGGTCCGCGCCTGCGACCTCGTCATCGCCCTGGGCGCCCGCCTGGGCGAAAACCCGACCCAGGGCTACGGCCTGTTCACGCCCGACAGGACCGCCGAGGCGCTCGTCCACATCCATTCCGGGGCCCAGGAGTTGGGCCGGGTCTGGCCCGCCAGCCTCGCCGCCGTCGCCGACGTCTCAGAGACGGCTACCGCGCTTTGCTCCATTCCCCTGCCCAAAGCGCGATGGGAGGACTGGCGGGCGGCGGCGCGGCGCGAGGCGATCGCCTTTGGCGAGCCCGTATCCGTCGAGGGCCGGGTCAATCTGTCGGAGGTGTTCGACCATCTGAACAGCGCCCTGCCCCCCGACGCGATCGTCTGCAACGGAGCGGGAAATTATGCGGCGTGGCTGCACCGCTTCTACCGCCACCGGCGGTTTGGAACGCAACTCGCCCCGACAAGCGGAGCGATGGGCTTCGGCGTCCCCGCCGCGATCGCCGCCAAGATCACGGCCCCCGGCCGCGAGGTCGTCGCGGTCGCAGGCGACGGCTGCTTCCTGATGTCCGGCCAGGAACTGGCGACGGCCGTGCAATACCAAGCCGGGGTGATCTTCCTGGTCGTCGACAACGGCTCCTACGGCACCATCCGCATGCATCAGGAACGCGACTATCCCGGCCGGGTGATGGCCACGGACCTGATCAACCCCGATTTCGTCGCCTACGCCCGCGCCTTCGGCGCCTGGGCGACGCGGGTTGAGGACACGGGCCAGTTTCCAGCCGCCCTGCGCGATGCGCGGGTGGCGGGCGGTCCGGCGCTCATCCACCTGAAGACCGACATCCAGGACATCGCGCCGGGGCGTACTCTGCGCTCCCTGGCCGGGGCCTGACCCCTCGAAGTCAAGCGCGGGCGACGGGGGCGGTTTCGGGCCCCTGGGGCCCGGGTGCGCGCCAGGCCGTGGGCGGGGCGGCGATCGGCGAAGCGGACCTGGCCATGGCAAGGTCCACGAAGAGGTCGGTATAGGCCGCCGCGATCACCGGCAGGTCGAAGGCCGCCGAACGCGCCTTTCCTCCGGCGGACAGGCGCCCGCGGAGGTCCGGCTCGCCCAGCAAGCGGTCGAGCGCCGCGGTCAGGGCGCCGGCGTCCCCCGAGGGGACCACCCAGCCGCTTTGACCATGCACGACCTGTTCGCGCGGCCCAAAGTCGCAGTCGGTGACCAGGACCGGAACGGCGCAGGCCAGGGCTTCGGCCACGACATTACCGAACCCCTCCCATCGCGAGGCCAGGACGAACAGGCGCGCGCGTGCGAACCAGGCCCAGGGATTGGCTTGAAACCCCGGGAACCTGACCCGGTCGCCGACACCCAGGGCCGCGGCCTGCCTTTTCAAAGCGTCTTCCAGGCTGCCCTGGCCCAGAATGACGAGGTCCATCGCCGATGCCGCCCGGCTCCTGGCGAAGGCCTCGATCAGCAGGTCATAGCCCTTCTGGCGCTCCAGGCGGCCGGCGGCGACGATGAACGGTCGCTCCGGGACTTCGACGGACGCCTCGAGGGCCGATCGCTCGATCCTGGCCACGTCGATGGGGTTGTAGATTGTTCGCAACCGGCCGGAGGACCCGACCCGGCCTTCGAACGTCGAGGCGAGATCCCGGGCCACCGCCACCACCCCGTCGGCCGAGCGATGAACCCGCCGTGTCGCCGCGCGGATCAGGCGCCGGCCGAGAGGGTTGCCCAGGAGATTATCGATCTGGGCGTCCGAATTGTTGTCCTCACGACATAGCCAGCGCGGACGATTCTCGCCAAGACCGCGCAGCGCAAGCCAAGCGAGCAGGTTCACGCCCATGCCGAAACTCATCAGCACCTCCGGCTGGCGGGCGCGTATCATGCGGGCAATGTCGCCCGGCGCCCGGGCGAACCCGCCCAGGGAGACCGTGCGGGGCGCCGGCGCGTCGACCCGGCCAGAATCTATTTCGGCCAGGTAGGGCCCGGTTCTACGCAGCAAGGCCAGCCGCAAATCCACGCGCGTGGGATCGCAGCGGTTCGCCAGATTGACCGCCACCCGCTCCGCGCCGCCACCGCTCAGGGATCCCAGGAGAAGCATGACCCGCACCGGCGCGGCGGCAATGTCGGTGGAGGCCAAACCGGTCTTCATCGCCCGCTTCTAGCCGCGCCGCCGGGCCGAAAGAAGGCCCGGGAGGCCGCGCTCTACGTCGGCCAGGTTTCCGGCGACATTTCGAGGATTTCGCCGATGAAGTGGAGGGAGCCGCAGACGAGCACCCGGGGCGCGCCGCCGCCGGCCGCCAGCGCCCGGTCCACGGCGGGTTCGATTCCCTCGACCGGCTCGGCGATGAGACCCGCCGACCTGGCCGCCGCCGCCAAGCCCTCGGGGGGCGCGGCGCCGGGCGATTGAAAACTCGTGGCGAAGACCTTCGGGGCGAGGCTGGCGAACGGTTCGAAGAATCCTTCCGCGTCCTTTCGCCCCAGCATGCCCACGATGAGCGCCAAGGGGCGTCCGTCGCGCACCGCCAGGCGCGCGCACACGCGGGCCAGGGCGTGGCCGGCGTGGGGA
>JACDGF010000426.1 GCA_013815405.1 Caulobacteraceae bacterium
GTCCAGCACCTCCGGCGCCTTGAGCACGGTGAGCTTGCGCTCGCCGCGATAGACCGCCCGTACCGCTTCAGGATCGGCCAGGGCGATGAGGGGGCGCCCCTCGTTGGGCTGTTCGACCAGCAGGCCCTCGAAGAGGAGCTGGTCGATGAGGTCGCGCCATCCCCCCGGGCTGAACTCCCGCCCCACTCCGAAGGTCGACATCGTCGATTCGGATTCACTCACCCCCTTGGTCTTGCCCAGCAGATGGTCGACCAGGCGCCCGCGCCCGAAACGGCCGCCCAGACGATGCACCGCGGAAAGCGCCTTCTGGGCCGCGCGGGTGACTTCCACGCCGATGGGCGGCCTGAGGCAACGGTCGCACTGCCCGCAAGGCGCGGCGTCCGCCTCGCCGAAATAGCGCCGCACGGCGGCGGCGCGGCAGGCGGTCCCGTCCAGCATGGCGTAGAGCTGGCGGACCTTTCGGGTCTGGACCTGGGCCACGGCCGCGGGGAGGTCGCGCCGGCGGATGCGCTCCAGGGCCCAGGCCATGTCGGAGGCGCCGTAGAGGGTGATCCCCTCGGCCGGCGCGCCGTCGCGCCCCGCCCGGCCAATCTCCTGCCAATAGGCCTCGATGGCGGCGGGCGGATCGGCGTGGATGACGAAGCGGACGTCGGGCCGGTCGATGCCCATGCCAAAGGCGATGGTGGCCACCATCACCGCGCCGTCCTCGGCCAGGAACCAGGCGAGGGCGTCCCGGCGCACCTGCTTGTCGAGCCCGGCATGATAGGCGCGGGCGGCCACCCCTTCGCCGGCCAGGCGCTCGGCCAGCCGCTCGGCCCCGACCCGCGAGCCGGTGTAGACGATGCCGCAACGCCCGGCGCGCGCCTTCACAAGCGCCGAGACCCGACTGGCGGCGCCGTCGCGCTTGCGCTCGGCGCTCAGCGCCAGTTCCGGGCGAGCGAAGCTGGCGACATATTCGGCGGCGCCCGGGAGCTTCAATTGCTCGCGGATGTCCTGGCGGGTCCGCGCGTCGGCGGTGGCGGTCACCGCCAGGCGCGGAACGCCGGGGAACAGAGCGGCCAGTCGGCCCAGGGCGCGGTATTCGGGCCGGAAGTCATGACCCCACTGGCTGACGCAATGGGCCTCGTCGACCGCGATCAGGGCCAGGGGCGCGGCGCGGAGCCGCTCCAGCGCGGCCTCCTGCAGGAGGCCTTCGGGCGAGAGATAGATCAGGTCCAGCCGGCCGGCCGCCAGCCGCGCCCAGGTGTCGTCCCGCTCGTCGGGCGACAGCCCCGAGTCCATGCGCGCCGCCGCCACCCCCAGCTGCTTCAGCGCTTCGACCTGATCGCTCATCAGGGCGATCAGGGGGGAGACCACCAAGCCGACGCCGGGGCGCAGGATGGAGGGGATCTGATAGCAGACGCTCTTGCCACCGCCGGTTGGCAGGACGGCCACCGCGTCGCGGCCGGCGAGGATCTCGCCGATCACCCCCGCCTGGAGGCCGCGGAAGTCGGCATGGCCGAAGGTCCGCCGAAGCACGTCGCGGGCGTCGTCGAGGTCCGGGGTCACCGGCGCCTTATGGCAGGGCCGCCCAGGGCCTGGAAGGCCGCGCCCCGTAAGCCTTCGTCAATCGCCTCGCGCGCTCATCGCCGGTGCGCTAAGAGCCTGCCGGCGGGGGCGCGAGGAAGGACGCATGGCCAACGGTTACCGCGACGGGCCCGCCGCCGCGCCTCCTCGCAAGGGCAGAGGCCCCCTGGGCGCCGTTATCTATTGGACCCTGGTGCTGGGCGTCTGGGGCCTGATCTTCCTGGGAGGGTTTCTCGCCGTCTTCGCCACCGGCCTGCCCGACACCTCCAAGCTCTACGACATCCAGCGCCAGCCCTCGGTCACCTACCTCGACCGCTCCGGGGCCGTGGTCGCGGTGCGCGGCAGCCAATACGCCCCGCCGGCCGACCTGGACTCCCTGCCGCCCTATGTGCCCGCCGCGTTCGTCGCCATCGAGGATCATCAGTTCTACCACCATTTCGGGTTCAATCCCTGGGGCATGGCGCGGTCGGAGCTGTTCAACCTCACCCACCCGGGGGGCGCCTTGAGGGGCGGCTCGACGATCACCCAGCAGCTGGCGCGCAACCTCTTCCTCACCCCGGCCCAGACCTACCGGCGCAAGGCCCAGGAACTGGTCCTGGCGGTTTGGCTGGAGATGCATTTCACCAAGAAGCAGATCCTCGCCCTCTACCTCAACCGGGTCAGCTTCGGCGGCGGGGCCTATGGCATCGAGGCGGCCTCCCAGCGCTATTTCAACAAGCCGGCGGCGGCCCTCACCCTGGGCGAGGCGGCCCTGCTGGCGGCGACCATGAAGGGCCCGTCGCGCTACAACCCCGCCGCCAACAGCGTCCGCGCCGCCAAGCGCGCCACGGTGGTGCTCAACGCGATGGCGGCCATGGGCGCGATCACGGCGGCCCAGAGGGACGAGGCGTTCCGCACGCCGGTCCACGTCTCGGTCAATCTGGCCAATCAGCGGGCGCAGTATTTCGTCGACTGGCTAGACGCCCAGGTCCGCTCCCAGGTCGGTGAGACCAAGGAGGACCTGGTGGTCGAAACCACCCTGGAC
>JACDGF010000427.1 GCA_013815405.1 Caulobacteraceae bacterium
GTGCAGGATCATGCGGCCGGCAGGGCGACGACGAAACGGGCGCCGGCGATCCGGCCACCCTCCAGGCGGTTCTCCGCCCAGATCCGCCCGCCGTGGGCCTCGACGATCTGGCGGGCGATGGCCAGGCCCAGGCCTGAATTGCCGCCGAAGGCCGCGCCCTTGGGCCGCGAGGTGTAGAACCGCTCGAACACCGTCTCGAGGTTTTCCGGCGGCATGCCCGGCCCGTCGTCCTCCACCGCCGCGATCACCTCGCCCCGGGCGCGCCTGAGGCTCAGCCGCACCTCGCCGCCCAGCCGGCTGAAGGAGCGGGCGTTGTCCACCAGATTGCGCAGCACCTGGCCGATCGGCCCTTCGCGGCCCAGGACGAACACCGGGCCCGGCGGTGCCGGCTCGAGGAATTTCACCTGGATGTCCCCCGCCTTGGCCGTGGCCTCGTGGAAGGCGCGGATATCGCCCATCAGCCGCGCCAGGTCGAGCGGGCTGGGCGATTCGCGCGCCAGTTCGGCGTCCAGGCGCGAGGCGTTGGAGATGTCGGTGATCAGGCGGTCCAGCCGCCCGATGTCCTGCTGCAATATGGCCAGCAGCCGCTCGCGCGGGGCCGCGTCCTTGACCAGGCCCAGGGTTTCCACGGCCGAGCGGATCGAGGTCATCGGGTTGCGCAGTTCATGGGCGACGTCGGCGGCGAACCGTTCGATCGCCTCCATCCGGTCGGAGAGGGCGTGGGTCATGTCCTCCAGCGAGCGCGCCAGGTCTCCCAGTTCGTCGTCGCGGCGGGCGAGATCGGGCAGGGCGATGGCCCGCGAGCGCTGCAGGCGGACCCGGTCGGCGGCCCGGGCCAGGCGCAAGGCGGGCTCGGCGATCAGCTGGGTGAGCAGCAGCGAGGAAAGCAGGGTCACCGCCACCGCGATGAGGATGAACGGGATCAGGGCCCGGCGTTCGGCCGCGATGATCTGGTCGACGCCGCCGGCTTCCAGGGTGAGCACGCCCAGCACTTCGCGCACATGCTGGATGGGGATGGAGACGGACACCACCCGCGCGCCGCCTTCGGCCGGGCGCATGGACTTGACGGTCTTGCCGCCCTGCAGGGCGCGGCCCACCTCACGGGTCAGGGCGTCGCGGGCGGCGGTGAGCCTTCGCGGGGGGCCGAGGGCGCCGAGGTCCAGCCGCAGGTCCCGCGCCCCGGGCTTCCTCGCCGGGGGCAGGCGGCTGGCCTCGACCCGGTCGGCGACGATGAAGGAATCATAGAGCAGATGGCCTTGCGCGTCATAGAGCCGGGCCCGCTGGCCCGGGGGGATCGACAGGGTCTGCAGGACGTTGCTGGCCGTGTCGGCCTCGAGCGCCGGTTCGGGGTCGCCGACCGTGGCGTACTGGTCGATGACGTTGGCGATCACCTCGCCTTCCAGCCTCAGGCTCTCCAGGCTGGCGACCACCAGGCCCTGGCGCAGCTCGCCCAGGATCAGGGCGCCGCCGATCAGTATGGCCAGGCCCAGGAGGTTGAGGGCGATGATCAGCCGGCCGAGCCGCGAGCCCAGAGGCCAGATTCCCCGGCGGGGGCCCGGCCGCCCGCCGGGGGGGCGGGCGCGGGGCCTAGGACTCGCGGTAGCGGTATCCGACGCCATAGAGGGTTTCGATGGCGTCGAAGGTGTCGTCGACCTCGCGGAACTTCTTGCGCATCCGCTTGATGTGGCTGTCGATCGTGCGATCGTCCACATAGACCTGATCCTCATAGGCCGCGTCCATCAGATTGTCCCGGCTTTTGACGAAGCCGGGCCTCTGGGCCAGGGACTGGAGCAGCAGGAATTCGGTCACCGTCAAGCGCACCGCCTTGCCGTCCCACAGACAGTCGTGGCGGGCCGGATCGAGGGTCAGGCGCCCCCGCTTGATCGCCTTGGACGCGGACGCGAGGCCTCCGGCCGGGCCGCCGGCCTCCTCGGGGCTGGCCCGCCGCAGGACCGCTTTTACCCGCTCGATCAGCAGGCGCTGGCTGAACGGCTTGTGGATGTAGTCGTCGGCCCCCAGGTTGAAGCCGAGGATCTCATCGATCTCCTCATCCTTGGAGGTCAGGATGATCACCGGCAGCAGGGTCGTCTGGCGCAGCCGCCGCAGGACTTCCATGCCGTCCATGCGGGGCATCTTCACGTCCAGGATGGCCAGGTCCGGCGGATCGCTCTCCAACGCCGCCAGCCCCGAGGCCCCGTCGTAGTAGGCCTTCACCGCGTGGCCGTGGCTCTCCAGCGCCAGGGAAACCGAGGTGACGATGTTCTCGTCGTCGTCCACCAGTGTGATTTTCGCCATGGGGTGTCCGGGTATCCTCTTGGCCGGTCGGGCGGCCGATCCTACCGGCGCGGCCCTCCCGCTACAAGGAAACCGCCCCGCGCGCCCATCGCCCCCAAGCATGGCGCCAATGGGGCGGAGAGGGTCTCATAGATCGACGACCACCCGCCCGATCTCCGGGCCAATGCGCTCGGCGAGGATGGCGCGGTGGCACCGGGCGGCGTCGGCTTCGTAGCAGAGCAGGGCGGCGGCGCGCGCGGCGGCGATCTCGCCCGCGCGCGCGAGCTGGGCTTGCGCCCGCGGCTCCTCCAGGTG
>JACDGF010000428.1 GCA_013815405.1 Caulobacteraceae bacterium
GGGGGGGGGGGTGGCGCGGCGCTCTCTCGCGCCGTGACGGAGGGGGCGCAAGGCCGCGTCTTGGGTCCCCCTACCCCTTCACCACTGCAAAATACGTCTCCGCCGCCGCCGGGAAGGCGCCGGAGCGGACGTCGTCGGCGTAGGCGCGGGCGGCCCTGGCGATCTCGCCCTTGAGGTCGGCGTAGCGGCGGACGAACTTGGGGGTCCAGTCGAACAGGCCCAGCATGTCGTCGGTGACCAGGATCTGGCCGTCGCAGCCGGCCGAGGCGCCGATGCCGATGGTCGGGACATCGATCGCGGCGGTGATCTCCCGCGCCAGGCCCTCGGCCACCCCCTCGACCACGACGCAGAAGGCGCCGGCGTCGGACGCCGCCTTGGCCTCGGCGATCACGCAGGCGTATTCGTTTCCGTGGCGGCCCTTGGCCCTGAAGCCGCCGTCGGCGAGGACCGCCTGGGGGCGCAGGCCCACGTGGCCGATCACCGGCACGCCGCGGCGGGTGAGATAGGCGATGGTTTCGGCCACCGCCGGGCCGCTTTCGACCTTCACCGCCTGGGCGCCGGTCTCCTTCAGAATTCGCACCGCATTGGCGTAGGCGGTCTCCTTGGCGCCCTCATAGGCGCCGAAGGGCATGTCGACCGCCACCAGGGCGCGGCGGCTCGCCCGCATCACCGCCTGGCCGTGGAGGATCATCATCTCCATCGTGACCCCGACCGTGTTGGGCAGGCCGTGGAGGACCATGCCCACCGAATCGCCGACCAGCAGCAGGTCGCAGACCTCATCGAGGATCTCCGCCACCGGGGCGGTGTAGGCGGTGAGGCAGACGATCGGCTCGCCGCCCTTGCGGGCCTTGATCCGGCGCGGCGTCATGCGCCGCTCGGCTTCCGGGCGCTGGGCGGACATGCGCCGCTAGATTTCCCGGATCGCGCGGGCGGCGGCGAAGCCCAGGGCGACCACGGCCAGGGCGACCGAGAGCCACATCACCTCCCCGTCCAGGGCCGAGCCGTCGGGAAGGAGGTGAAGGCCGGACAGGCGCGAGGCCAGCAGATGATTGGACTGGGCCGTGGCCGCGCCCAAACGCTGGAGCAGGCCCGACCCCAGGATCTGGGCCCCGCCGATCAGGCCGCCGGCGATCCCCAGGCCGCCGATGACGAACTGGCGGAAGGTCCAGCCCCGGTCCAGGCGCTCTTCGACCCGCAGGGCGAAGAGGTCGGCGTCGGCGAAGGCCGGCGCCTCGGCGAAGAGGCGATCGAGCTCCATCTCGAAGGTCCTGTCAGCCATGGGCCGTCGTCTCCACTGCGGAGGAGCCGTGTCCTCCAGGCGCGAGGCGCGCCCGAAGCCTATCCAAACCACGTTTGACATGGGATTTGACCGTTCCCAACGGCGTGTTCAAGGCCAGGGCCGCTTCGGCGTGCGAAAGGCCGCCGCCGTAGCAGAGCGAAACGCAGACGCGTTCGGCCGCCGGAAGGGACCGCAAGGCCGCGTCCAGGTCGATCCGATCGGCCGCCCCCGCCTCGCCGATTCCCGGTCGCGGATCCGGGTCCGACGGCTCGGCCACGAGGTCGAGCCTGGCGTCGCGCCGCCACCGCTTCACATAGAGGCGAGCGGCGATCCTCTTCACCCAGGCCTGGAAGGCGCCTTCGCCGCGAAACTCGGCGATCCGCTCGAAGGCGGCCAGAAAGGCGTCCTGGGCCAGGTCGTCGGCCAGGGCGCCGTCGGCCCCCATCCGGCGAACGAGCGCCCGGACCGCCGATCCATGGCGCCGGACGAGTTCCCCGAAAGCTTCCCGGCCGCCCGCCGCCGCCAGGGCGACGAGCTCCAGGTCGTGCTTCGAAGCGCGCGCCTCCACCGACTGGGTCATGGCCTCTGCCCGCGCGGCCGCCGGGCGCCCCTAGGACCGGGGCACGTTGCGCCGGGTGAGCCACAGGACCAGATAGGCCACGCCGATCAGGCCCGGGATCGCGCCGGCGCCGGCGATGGACGTGCCGGTGGTGTAGGCGGCGATGTCGTTCACGCTCATCAGGCCGTACCACATGAAATAGCCCAGGCCGCACAGCCCCAGGCCCACCGAGATCAGGACGATGGCCCGGCGAAGATCCCGCTCCGGGGTCGGCATCGAGCGCTCCGAGACCTTGCTCTGCAGGGATTCGATCAGTTCGGGGGGAACCGGCTGGCCCTTCTCATAGGCGACCCGCAGGGTTTCGTGCATCTGCGCCCGGTCGCGGGCGGCGAAATAGCTCTTGACCCAGATCGGGCCGATGACCACGGCGATGATCATGAAGATCCCTAAGATCGGGACCAATTCATCGATGATTTGGGCGAACCACATAGTCTTGTCTCCACTTCTTGACCTCGAGGGGTCAGCCTGAACGCCCCTGTTGCGTGATAGAGGCCCGCAGATGCGCGTCCGGATGCGCTTTGCGAAGTGAATTCGCCGTAAGGGGCGGCGCGGCCGCCGGGTATGTCAACGCAAAGTAGAAATGTCCCCCGATTCCCCCAAGTAGGAATGTCCCCTGGGTGGCGGTCGGTCTTGGGCGGAGGGGGTGGGTAACGCTCGGGAGCGCGCCAACCAAAAGCGCCGTAGCGAGC
>JACDGF010000021.1 GCA_013815405.1 Caulobacteraceae bacterium
GCCCTGGGCGCCCGCGTGACCTTGGTCTCGGGCCCCGCCGCCCTGGCCACGCCCCGCGGCGTGGATCGCATCGACCTGGAGACCGCGGAGGAGATGCTGGCCGCGTGCCGCGCGGCCCTGCCGGCCGACGCGGCGGTGTGCGTCGCGGCGGTGTCGGACTGGCGCCCCGACGCGGTCTTCGGCGTCAAGCTGAAGAAGGGCCGGGAAGGCCCCCCGACCGTGAGGCTGGTGGAGACCCCCGACATCCTGGCCGATCTTTCCGCCGCGGCTCCCGGCCGCCCGCGCCTGGTGGTGGGCTTTGCCGCCGAAACCGATCATCTGGAAACCAACGCCCGCGCCAAGCTCGAGCGCAAGGGCTGCGACTGGATCGTCGCCAACGACGTCGGCCAAGCTGGGATCATGGGCGGCGACGACAATGAGGTGCTCGTGCTGGACCGCGACGGCGCGGACCGCTGGCCCCGGGCCTCCAAGGCCGAAGTAGCCCGGCGCTTGGCCGAGCGGATCGCCCGGGCGCTGGCGTGATCGCGCCGATCCGGATCCTCCGCCTGGCTCACGGCGCGGACCTGCCGCTGCCCGCCTATGAGACCACCGGCGCCGCGGGCATGGACCTGCGCGCGGCCGTCCCGGCCGACCAGCCGGTCGTCCTTCGCCCCGGAGACCGCGCGGCGGTGCCGACCGGCGTCGCCATCGCCCTGCCGGAAGGCTACGAGGGCCAGGTGCGCCCCCGGTCGGGTCTCGCCCTGAGGGGGGGCGTCACCGAACTCAATACGCCGGGGACGATCGACAGCGATTATCGCGGCGAACTGAAGGTGATCCTGATCAATCATGGCGCGGACGACGTCGCCATCCGCCGCGGCGACCGCATCGCCCAACTCGTTATCGCACCGGTGATCCGCGCGGAGTGGGCCGAGGTGGAGGCGCTGGACGAGACGCCGCGAGGCGGAGGAGGATTCGGGTCGACGGGCGGCGGGTGATCCCCTTAAAACCCCAGCACATCAAAGCCCCAGCACATCCCTCATGCCGTAGAGGCCGGGGGCGCGACCCGCGACCCAGGCCGCCGCGCGAACGGCGCCATTCGCGAAGAGCCGGCGATCGCGGGCCGAGTGGGAAAGGGTGAGGATCTCGTCCTCGGCCGCGAAGACCACGGCGTGCTCGCCGACGATGCCCCCGCCGCGCAGGACGCTGAAGCCGATCGCGCCCTCCCGCCGCGCGCCCCTCACACCCTCGCGGGCCGGCGCGGTAATCTCGGCCAAGGCTTCGCCACGTCCCCTCGCCGCCGCCTTGGCCAGCAGCAGGGCGGTGCCCGACGGGGCGTCCAGCTTGCCCCGATGATGGGCCTCGGCGACCTCGATGTCCCAGAGTTCCGGGCCAAGGCGGGCGGCCGCCTGTTCCACCAGGGTCGCCAGAAGGGTGACTCCGACCGAGAAGTTGTTCGATTTGACGATGGCGATCCTCTTCGCCGCAACGTCGACCGCCGCATCCTGCGCCGCCGAAAAGCCGGTCGACCCGATGACCAGGGCCGGCCCACCGCGCGCGGCCGCCCGAGCGGCGAGATCCGCCGACGACGCGGCGGAGGAAAAATCGATGATCACGTCGCAGGCGTCGAGCGCTTCTTCGACCGTGTCGGGGGCTTTGCCCACCGCGTCCGGCCGACCGAAGAGGGTCCCGATCGCCAGGCCCTCCCGCGCCTCGATCACGCGGGCGACCGCGCGTCCCATGCGCCCCGGGGCCCCGGCCACTCCGATCGTCAACCCAGGGCCCACGCCCGCTCCCGTTCCCGCCTGAGCCAAAGCCCGATCCGCCCGCCGATTGCGCTGCCGCAGGATCGCGGGTTTAAGTCCGCCGCTATCGACGCCTTACAGGAAACCGCCATGAAGCTCTATTCGGTCGACCTATCCCCCTACGCCACCCGCGTGCGGATGGCGATCCACGCCAAGGGCCTGGACGTCGAGATCGCCCCGCCGCCAGGCGGTGACCTGAAGTCGGCCGAGTATCTCGCCGTCAATCCGATGGGCAAGATCCCCGCCCTGGTGCTCGACGACGGGACGGTGATCCCCGAGTCCGACACCATCGTCGAATACCTCGAGGACGCGTATCCCCAGAGGCCGCTGCGCCCCGCCACGCCCGAGGGCAAGGCGCGCGCCCGCCTGATCGCCCGGGTGGCCGAGCTCTATGTGATGACCCAGGGCCTGACCCTGTTCGGCCAGATGAACCCCGCCGCCCGCGACCAGGCGGTGGTCGACGATGCGTTCGGCAAGATCGACGAGGCCCTGGTCCATCTCAACCACGTCATGGGCCCCGGCCCCTATGCGGTGGAAGGCGACCTGACCACCGCCGACTGCGCCCTGGTCCCCCTGCTCTTCTTCATGGGCGTCTTCGGCCAGGTGTTCGGTAAGGGCGACGTGATGGCCAAATACGGCAAGCTGGGCCCCTACTGGGCGTTCATCCAGACCGACCCGGTGATGGCGGAGGGAATCGCGGAGATGGCGGAGGCGCTGAGGGTGCGGATGGGGGGAGGGTGAAGGGCGGCCTCCCGCCAATGCGCCGGCCCGCGACGTTGGTTGCGGCCTGCGCACGATCGCCTACAATGAGGCGCGGAGGAACCATTTATGAGCGCGATGCAAAGCGAAGTCTTTGAAGCCTTCCGCGCCATAGACATACCCGAAGACAAGGCGATGAAAGCGGCCACCGCCCTCAGCAAGCGCGACGACGATGTCATCTCGGTCAAAGGGGAGCTCCTACTGATCAAGTGGATGATGGGGTTCGTGCTCGCCTTTCAGGTCGCGATCTTCGCCAAGCTGTTTCTGCATTGACGGCGATGTTCGCGCCGAACGCCGCCATCATCATCGGGCGGGGGTGGGGCCACGCTGCGGGGGCGCACATCTGCTCGGCCACGCCGAGCCCAACGTAGGCCCTCGCGGCTTGGCAAGAACTCGCCCTCTCAGCGCGCGCGGCTCCGGGGGATGACTGTTGGCAGGTTGGTGCAGCGGAACATGTATGCGGAGTTGGGAAATTTCATTGTGATTGGCAGCCTCTGCCTTGAGCTTTTGGGATGTCAAGCCAAGCAAAGCTTGACGTCACCACCCGAGTTCAAGGCTGCCACGATTGCCTTATGCGGTTCGCAGCTGAAAAGGCGAATGGACCCGCATCTGCCAAGGTCGTGGCAAAGGCGGCGATGCGAACGTGTCGCGTCCAGGTGAAAGCTGCACAGTCTGAAGAGGTCAGCAGATTCAACGAGTGGCTCAAGATTCATCCGAGTCGCTTTCCCGTCGTGCAACAGTTAGACAAACAGACGCTCGGAAGCATGCCTCAAAACTTGGCGGACGAACTGGAGAATTATACCATATTAGCTGTCGACGGCTACCGACAACAGGCACGTAAAAGAGATCGCTCGCCGTAAACCTGTCTCTCTGGGACGTAAAACCGCGCCCACCTGAAAGAGCTAACTCAGTATAAACCGGTCTATAATTTTAGACGATATTATCTTTCAGAACCTCAGCGCAACTCCCAAGTTACCTCCTACTTAGCGGTTACCAAATTTTACTGCATCTCCAATCGTCTTAAATTCATGTGTCGTCCATTCTTGGCCTTTCGGACCGACAATGCAGACATTTAACCTCCCCTGCATCATCAATTCCTGAGCAAGCGCGTTCGCATTTTGGGCGTTCTTCGATGTCAGCAGGACGAGCCTTCATCGTCGTACCTCACTGCATAGGTCATTCGGGAGCATTAACACCACGGAGCGGTCGACGCTATGAATTTGGGGGCATCGACTTTGAACGACATCCCAACCTTAGCTGACCGTCCGTTGTCCCCTCTCTCTACCGCCGCTAGGGTGCCCCCATGAGCGACCCCGAGAAGCAGACCTTCACCGACGACGAAGCGCTGGCGTTTCATCGCTACCCGACGCCGGGCAAGATCGCGGTGATGGCGACCAAGCCGATGGCGACGCAGAGGGACCTCTCCTTGGCTTATTCGCCGGGGGTGGCGGCGCCGGTGCTGGCGATCGCGGCGGACCCGGATCTGGCCTATGACTACACCTCCAAGGGCAATCTGGTGGCCGTGATCTCCAACGGCACGGCGATCCTGGGCCTGGGCGATCTGGGGGCCCTGGCGGCCAAGCCGGTGATGGAGGGCAAGAGCGTGCTCTTCAAACGCTTCGCGGACGTCGACAGCGTGGACATCGAGGTCACCTCCCGGGACCCCGACGAAATCATCACCGTGGTCAAGAACATCGGGGTGACGTTCGGCGGAATCAATCTGGAGGACATCAGGAGCCCCGAGTGCTTCCGCATCGAGACCGAGCTGCAGGAGCTTCTGGACATACCGGTGTTCCACGACGACCAGCACGGCACGGCGATCATCTCGGCGGCGGGCCTGATCAACGCCTGCGCGATCACCGGGCGGCGCCTGGAAGAGATAAAGTTGGTGCTCTGCGGAGCCGGGGCGGCGGGCATCGCCTCTCTGGAGCTGATGAAGGCCATGGGCGTGCGGCCCGACCATTGCATCGCGGTGGACAACACCGGGGTCATCTGGCGGGGCCGGGTCGCGGGCATGAACCAGTGGAAGTCGGCCCATGCGGTGGATACGCACGCTCGCACCCTGGCCGACGCCATGAAGGGCGCGGACGTGTTCCTGGGCCTGTCGGTCAAGGGCGCGGTCACCCAGGCGATGGTGATGAGCATGGCCGACAAGCCGATCATCTTTGCCATGGCCAACCCCGACCCGGAGATCACGCCCGAGGACGTCCATGCCGTGCGGCCCGAGGCGATCGTCGCCACGGGGCGGTCGGATTACCCCAACCAGGTGAACAACGTCCTGGGCTTTCCCTACATCTTCCGCGGCGCGCTGGACGTGCGGGCCCGGCGGGTCAACCTGGAGATGAAGATCGCCTGCGCCCACGCCCTGGCCGCCCTGGCCCGGGAGGACGTGCCCGACGAGGTGGCGGCGGCCTATCAGGGCCTGCGCCTGAAGTTCGGGCCGCACTACATCATCCCCACCCCCTTCGATCCCAGGCTGATCCACTACATCCCGCCTTTCGTCGCCCAGGCGGCGATGGCCAGCGGCGTGGCGCGCCGGCCGATCACGGACATGGACGCCTACCGCGAGAGCCTGGCGCGGCGGCTCGACCCGACCGCCGGGTTCCTCCAGAAGATCTCCGCGGCGGTGCAGTCGGGGCCGGCCAGGCGGATCGTCTTTGCCGAAGGCGAGGAGCCGTCGGTGATCCGCGCCGCCCACGCCTTCCAGGCCCAGGGCTACGGCAAGGCGGTGCTGGTCGGGCGCGAGGACCTGGTGGCCGAGAACATGGCCCTGGCCGGGATCGACCCGGCCCTGGCCAATCTCGAGGTCGTCAACGCCCGGGTCTCCGGCCACAATGCCGAGTTCGTCGAGGCGCTCTACGCCCGCCTCCAGCGCCACGGCTATCTGACCCGCGACGTCCAGCGCCTGATCAACCAGGATCGCAACTCCTTCGCCGCCTCGATGGTCGCGCGCGGCCACGCCGACGGCATGGTGACGGGGGTTACCCGCACATTCGACCAGGCTCTCGAGGAGATCCAGCGGGTGATCGACCCCGCGCCGGGCGGCCGGGTGCTGGGCATGTCGATCGTCCTGGCCCGGGGCCAGACCCTGTTCATCGCCGACACCAATGTCACCGAGATGCCCGAAGCGTCCGAACTGGTGGCGATCGCCTGTCAGGCGGCGCGGACGGTGGGCCAGCTGGGATTTACGCCCAGGCTGGCGTTCCTCTCCTATTCAGCCTTCGGCAACCCGATGGGCGAGCGTTCGGAGAAGGTGCGCGACGCGGTGGCCATGCTGGATGCGCGACGCGACATCGACTTCGAATACGAGGGGGAGATGCCGCCGGAACTGGCGCTCGATCCGGCGTTGCGCGAAAACTACCCGTTCATGCGCCTGACCGACCGGGCCAATGTGCTGATCATGCCGGCGATCCACTCGGCCTCGATCTCCACCAAACTGGTCCAGGCGCTCGGCGGGGCGACGGTGGTGGGGCCGATCCTGGTGGGGCTTTCCAAATCAGTGCAGATCTGCCCGCTGTCCGCCTCGGTCTCCAAGATCCTGATGATGGCCCAGATGGCCGCCTATGAGCGGCCGCGCGCCGAGGCGTGAGGGCTCGGCGCTCCAATCTCCAAGCAAGCCGGCCGCCGCTCCGCGCCCCCTCCACCACTTCGTGGTCCCCCTCCCCCGCAAGAGAGCAGGGGAGGATTGGATGTCGCGCGCGCCTCTTCATTTCTCAATCCTCACCCGCGAAGCGGGGGGAGGTGGCGCGGTGCGATCTTGCGCCGTGACATAGGGGGCGCAAGGCGGCGAGCGCCTTTCTTTTACAGGATGAACCGCGAGAGGTCCGCGTCCTTGGCCAGTTCGCCGACCCGGCGGCGGACATAGTCGCCGTCGATGGCGAGGGAAGTCTCGCCGCCGTCGCCGGCGGTGAAGCTGATCTCCTCGACAACCTTTTCGAGCACCGTCTGGAGGCGCCGGGCGCCGATGTTCTCCAGGGCCCCGTTGACGCTCTGGGCGGCGTCGGCCAGGGCGTCGATGGCGTCTTCGGTGAAGGTCAGGGCGACCCCTTCGGTGGCCAGCAGGGCCTGGTGCTGGCGGATGAGGTTGGCCTCGGGCTCGACCAGGATGCGGCGCAAATCGTCGCGGGTTAGCGCCTTCAGTTCCACGCGGATGGGCAGGCGGCCCTGGAGTTCTGGCAGAAGGTCCGACGGCTTGGCCACGTGGAAAGCGCCCGAGGCGATGAAGAGGATGTGGTCGGTCTTCACCGGCCCGTATTTGGTCGAGACGGTGGTTCCCTCGATCAGCGGCAGCAGGTCGCGCTGAACCCCTTCGCGGGAGATGTCGGCCCCGGCGCGCTCGGCCCGGGAGGCGACCTTGTCGATCTCGTCGATGAAGACGATGCCGGCGTTCTGGGCCAGATCGACCGCTTCGGCGGCCAGGGCGTCGGTGTCCAGCAGCTTGTCGCTCTCCTCGGCGATCAGCGGCGCCCAGGCGGCGGCGACGGTGGTCTTGTGGCTCCTGGTGCGGCCGCCGAAGGCCTTGCCCATGATCTCCGAGAGGTTGAGCATGCTGACGGACGACCCGGGCTGGCCGGGAATGTCGAAGCCTTGCAGCGGCGATGACATATCGGGCAGGGTGAGCTCCACCTCCTTGTCGTCGAGGTCGCCGTCGCGCAGCTTCCTGCGGAAGGCCTCGCGGGTCGCCGCGCCGGCCCCTTGGCCGACCAGGGCGTCGAGCAGGCGGTCCTCGGCGGCCGTATCGGCGCGGGCCCGCACTCCGGCGCGGCGGCGGTCGCGGACCATGCCGAGCGCGCTTTCCACCAGGTCGCGGATGATCTGGTCGACGTCGCGGCCGACATAGCCGACCTCGGTGAACTTGGTCGCCTCGACTTTGAGGAACGGCGATTGGGCCAGGCGGGCGAGGCGCCGGGCAATCTCGGTCTTGCCGACGCCGGTGGGACCGATCATCAGGATGTTCTTGGGCGTCACCTCTTCCACCAGGTCCGCCGGCACGCGCCGGCGGCGCCAGCGGTTGCGCAGGGCCACGGCGACGGCGCGCTTGGCCTCGGCGTGGCCGACGACGAAGCGGTCGAGTTCGGAGACGATCTCGCGGGGGGTGAATTCGGTCACGGGCCGCGTTGCGCCCCCACCGTCTCCAGCACCAGCTCGCGGTTGGTGTACACGCAGATGTCGGCGGCGATCCCCATCGCCTTGCGGGCGATGGCCTCGGCGGTGAAATCGAGATCGACGAGGGCGCGGGCGGCAGCCAGGGCGTACTGGCCCCCCGAACCGATGGCGGCCACCCCGTGCTCGGGCTCCAGCACGTCGCCGGCCCCGGAGATGACGAAGATGGCGCAGGCGTCGGCGGCGATCATCATCGCCTCGAGCCGGCGCAGATAGCGGTCGGAGCGCCAGTCCTTGGCCAGGTCGACGCACGCCCGGGCCAGCTGGCCGGGATACTACTCCAGCTTGGCTTCCAGGCGCTCGATCAGGGTGAAGGCGTCGGCGGTGGCCCCGGCGAAGCCCGCGGCCACGAGGCCGCCGGGCAGCTTGCGGACTTTGCGGGCGTTGCCCTTGACGATGGTCTGGCCCATGGAGACCTGGCCGTCGCCGGCGACCACCGTCGATCCGGCCTTGCGCACGGCGAGGATGGTGGTGCCATGCCAATCTGGGACGGGGCCAGGGCTCGCCATGGCCGCGCATGTGGCGGCGCGGGCGGCGCGGGTCAAGCGTGACGGACTTCTCGCCCGCGGAGGTGGAGCGGTACGCCCGGCACTTGGTGCTGCGCGAGATCGGCGGTCCGGGGCAGCAGGCGCTCAAGGCCGCCCGGGTGCTGATCGTCGGCGCCGGGGGCCTGGGCGCGCCGGCCGCCCTCTATCTCGCCGCCGCTGGGGTGGGGAGGATCGGCTTGGTCGACGCGGACGTGGTCAGCCTCTCGAACCTCCAGCGCCAGGTGCTCTACGCCGACGCCGACGCGGACGTGGAGGCGGTCAAGGTCGAGGTCGCCGCGCGGCGCCTGGGCGCTCTCAATCCGCATGTGGCGGTCGAGGCCCTGGCGCTCGCTCTGACACCGGAGAATGCCGGCGAGATGGTCGCGGGCTGGGACGTGGTTCTCGACGGCACGGACAATTTCGCGACGCGGTTCGCGGTGGGCGCCGCCTCCGTGGCGGCCGGCAAGCCCCTGGTCAGCGGGGCGATCGGGCGGTGGACCGGCCAGGTCGGCGTGTTCGCCGGGCGGCCGTGCTATCGCTGCCTGGTTCCCGATACTCCGCCCGACGCCGAGACCTGCGCGGCGGTGGGGGTGGTGGGCGCCCTGGCGGGGGTGATCGGATCGCTGATGGCCCTCGAAGCGGTGAAGCTGATCGCCGGGGCCGGCGAGCCGCTGATCGGGCGGTTGCTAATCTTCGACGCCCTGAGCGGCGAAGCGCGCACCGTTCGGGTCGGCGCCGATCCGGTCTGCCCCGTGTGCGGGTTAGGCGCGCTGATTTGACATCGGGCGCCGCCTTGACCGGCGGGCGCCGTCGCCCATACCCTCGGGGCGCTGATCGGGGAGGGGTGGATGGATCATTTCATCGTGGGCGGCCTGATGGCTTTCGCCTGTCTGGCCGCGGGCGCGGCGCGGGCGGCGGGCCCGCCGATCGAGGACTACGGCAAGCTGCCGGCCGTCGAGCAGATGAGCTTGTCGCCCTCGGGCGAGAAGCTGGCCTGGCTCGCCGTGACCGGCGACGGTCGCCAGCTGGTGATCGCCAAGGCCGGCGGCGAGGTGCTGTTCACCATCCGGACGGGGGCGCTTCGGCCCCGGCGGGTCGCGTGGCTGGGCGACGGCCATGTGCTGATCGAGGCCAGCAAGACCCTCGCCATCGATCCCAACGTTTCCCACAGCACCCAGCGGGTGGAGGCCACCCAGTCCACCATCGTCGACGCCGCCACCGGCGCGATGAAGACGGTGTTTTTCAACGATCGCCTGATCCACCACTCCACATTCGGCTATTTCGGCTACGGCCGGACGGGCGGCCAGGAATACGGCTACTTCGGCGGCGTCACCCTGGGCGGCGGCGGCACCGGGCTGACGGACTTCGAGGAAGGGACCGGCGCCTTCGATCACAACCACAGCGATCTCTACCGGGTGAACCTAGCGACCGGCGTCTCGGAAAAGGTCGGGGGCGGCAGCGAGCGCAAGGAGACTACCTGGGTAATGGGGCCGGACGGAGCCGTGGTGGGGCGCGGCCAATATGACATCAAGGGCGGCGAATGGATCCTCTGGTCGGGCCAGAAGCTGGGCGGACTCATCGCGCGTGAACGCGACCCGACCGGGGAAATCTCCGTCGTGGGCCTGGGCCGGACGCCCGCGACGGTGCTCGTCGAGCGCCCCGGTGATGACGGCGATTGGGCGCGGATCGAATATGGCCCCGGCGGCGCCAAGGCCCAGCCGTTCGGCGACACGCCGATGCGCGAGGAGCTCCGTGATTCGACGACCAACCTCTTGATCGGCGGGATCACCAATGAGGACGACCCGCGCACCATCCTGTTCGATCCGGCCCAGCAGGCTATCTTCGACAAGATCAGGCGGGCCTTTCCCGGCGAGCGGGTGGCCCTGATCTCCTCCTCCGCCGGCCTCCAGCGGATGGTGCTGCACACCGATGGGCCCGGGGATTCGGGAACCTATTTCCTGGTCGACGTGCCGACCAAGAAGATCTCGGCGATCGGCTGGGACTATCCGACCGTGCTGCCGCCACAGGTCGCGCCGACCAGGATGGTGACCTACAAGGCGGCCGACGGCCTGACCGTGCGCGGCATTCTCACCCTGCCGCCCGGCCGGGAGGCCAAGGGGTTGGCGGCGGTCGTCTTGCCCCACGGCGGGCCCCAGGGCCATGACACCTTGCATTTCGACTGGTGGGCCCAGGCCCTGGCATCGCGCGGCTATGCCGTCTTCCAGCCCAATTTCCGCGGTTCGGACGGGGAGGGCAAGGCGTTCCGCGACGCGGGCTTCGGCCAATGGGGCCGCAAGATGCAGACCGACATCTCCGACGGCGTGGCCGATCTTGCGCGCCAGGGCGTGGTCGATCCGCAGCGCGTCTGCATCGTCGGGGCCAGCTACGGCGGTTATGCGGCCCTCGCGGGAGTCACCCTGCAGCAGGGCCTGTATCGCTGCGCCGTGGCGGTCAGCGGGGTTTCGGATCTCAACGCCATGCTGGCCTGGGAAGCCGACCGGGGCGGCGAGAGCACCAGCACCATGCGCTACTGGCGCCGGTTCATGGGCACGACTTCAGACGGGGACGGCTCGCTGAAAGCCCTATCGCCAGCGAGGCTGGCGGCCAAGGCCGACGCCCCGGTCCTGCTCATCCACGGTCGTGACGACACCACCGTGGCGATCAGCCAGAGCCGTAACATGCGGGCCGCGCTAGCGGGCGCCGGCAAGGCGGTCGAGCTGATCGAACTGGCCGGCGAGGACCACTACCTCTCGACCCAAGCCACCCGCGTCCAGATGCTCGCCGCGGTTACCGCCTTCGTCGAGAAGAACAACCCGGCGAAGTAGAGACAGCAACGGCGTGCTTTGCTTAAAGCATCGACGGGATGATCCTGTCCGGGGGCCTGTGGCCGTCCATCCAGGTGCGGATGTTGATGATCACCTTTTCGCCCATGTCGATCCGCCCTTCGATCGTCGCCGAACTCATGTGGGGAAGGAGGACGACGTTCGGGAGCTTGAGGAGCTTGGGGTTGACCGCCGGCTCGTGTTCATAAACGTCCAGCCCCGCGCCGGCCAGTTCCCCGCGTTGGAGCATGCCGGCGAGGGCCGCTTCGTCGATGATCTCCCCGCGGGCAGTGTTGACCAGGATGGCGTGGGGCCGCATCAGCTTGAGCCGCCGGGCCGAGAGCAGATGATAGGTGGCCGGGGTATGGGGGCAGTTGACCGACACCACGTCGGTGCGGGCCAGCATCTGGTCGAGGCTCTCCCAATAGGTGGCCTCCAGTTCCTCGGCGACGCGGGCGTTCACCGGCTTGCGGTTGTGATAGTGGATCGAGAGGCCGAAGGCCCGGGCCCGCTTGGCCAGGGCCTGGCCGATCCGCCCCATGCCGACGATCCCCAGCCGCTTGCCCCACAGGCGCCGCCCCAGCATCCAGGTGGGGGTCCAGCCGTGGAACTCGCCGGCCTGCAGGATGTTGGCGCCCTCCACCAGCCGCCGGGCGGCGGCGAGGATCAGGCCCATGGTCAGGTCGGCGGTGTCCTCGGTGAGGACGCCGGGGGTATTGGTGACCAGGATCCCTCGGGCGTGGGCGGCGGCGACGTCGATGTGGTCGATCCCCACCCCGAAGTTGGCGATCAGCTTGAGCTGGTCGCCGGCCCGGGCGATCAGCGCCGCGTCCAGGCGGTCGGTGATGGTGGACGCCAGGACATCGGCGCGCGACAGGGCGGCGACTAGGGTCTCGACGTTCATCGGCGTATCGTCGAGATTGAGCTCGGTGTCGAACAGCTCGCGCATCCGCGTTTCCACCGCGTCGGGCAGTTTGCGCGTGACGACGACTTTCGGCTTGCGAGGGGCCATGGGCGGGTTTGACCTGGGACGCGGGCGCGGCGACGGGCGTGTCGCGGTCTCTAACAGACCGGCTTTGACCGGCCAAGCAAGGGGGATGCGGCGGCCCGCCCCGCTCGGCGCGGCGGCGGCGGCGGGCCTGGCCCTCGCGGCCTGCGGCGACCACGCCTTGGAAGGCAAGGACTGCCCGGCGGCGATGAGGGCGCGGACGGTGTCGGGGTTCTGCGTCCCGCGGTATCTCAGCCTCAAGCGCGGCGAAGTCATGGGACGGGCGGGGCCGGGCAAGGACTATCCGGCCCGCTGGGTCTATCACGTCCAGGGCCTGCCGGTGCAGGTGGTGGCCGAGACGACCGACTGGCGGCGCATCTGCGACCCGGACGGCGGGGCGGTGTGGGTTCACCGCTCGATGGTCGATGGGCGCCGCACGGTGATGGCC
>JACDGF010000022.1 GCA_013815405.1 Caulobacteraceae bacterium
GGCATGCAAGGCGGCGATGGCGGCCTGGACCTGATAGGGGCCGGGCCGGCGGTGGCGCATAGCCTTGTCGACCAGGGCGAGGCCCTCGGCGATCATCGCGGCGTTCCACAGGCGCCGGTCCTGATTCTCCAGCAGCACCACCGCGCCATGCCTGTCGAAGCGCGCCGGCGCGCGGGCGTGCTGGAGCAGCATCAGGGCCGTCAGCCCCATGATCTCGGGTTCGGCCTGAAACAGGCGCAGGAGCAGACGTGCGAGGCGGATCGCCTCGTCGCATAGCGGCGCGCGCGGCCCTTCGGGCCCGGCCGTGGCCGAATAACCCTGGTTGAAGACCAGGTAGATCATGACCGCGACGCTTGCGAGCCGTTCGGCGCGCTCCACCGGGCCGGGCGCCTCCATGGGCAGGCCGGCGGCGGCGATCCGGCTCTTGGCGCGGGTGATCCGCTGCTCCATGGCGCTCTCGCCGACCAGGAAGGCGCGGGCGATCTGATTGACCGACAGGCCGCAGACGATGCGCAGCGCCAGGGCGATCCGCTGGGTCTCGGGAAGATCGGGATGACAGCAGACGAACAGCAACCGCAGCATGTCGTCGCGATAGTCCGCGCCGTCCAACCTCTCGGCCAGGGCGGCCTCCGCGTCTTCCAGGTCTGAAATCAACTCTTCGTCCGGCAGCGGCTGCTGGCGCCCGCGTCGGCGCGCCTGGTCGATGCCCGCGTTGCGGCCAACCATGATCAGCCAGGCGGCGGGGTCGCGCGGGGGGCCCTTCTCGGGCCAAGTCCGAAGCGCTCTCAAACAGGCGTCCTGGAACGCTTCCTCGGCCGCGTCGAGGTCGCGGAACCAGCGCAGCAGCGCGCCCATGGCCTGGGGGCGCGCCGAAGTAATCGCCGCATCGATCCAGGCCGGGTCGGTCATCCGACGTCGCCTCCAGGCCGGTAGAGGGCGAGCGGCCGAAGCTCGAAGGCGCCTTCCGAGCCGCTGGCGCGCCCCAGGTCCCTCGCCACCTCGATCGCTTCTTCGAGGGTCGCGCAATCGACGACATAGAAGCCGAGGAGCTGTTCCTTGGTCTCGGCGAAGGGTCCGTCGATCACCAGAGCCTCGCGCCCCTTGCGCACGGTGGTGGCCGCCGTCGTGGGCAGCAGGCGGGCGACCGGCCCCAGCCGGCCGGCCTCGGCGAGCTTTTCCTGGACCGCGCCCAGGCGGGCCATCACCGCCGCGTCCTGCTCCTTGGTCCAGGACCCGACGACGTCTTCGGAATCGTAGCAGAGGATGGCGTAGAGCATGATGGGATCCTGCGTCCTTTCCCAAGGACGAAGGACTATGCCGCAATGCGACAGCGGGTTCAAAAACCTCCGTTGATCGGCGCGATCCCGAACACCTCGACGAAGCCGCGGCGCCCGGCGGGCGAAATGACCACGGCGCGGCTGTCCCTCATGCGCTCGAGCCAGCCCAGTTCGAAGCAGCGGGTCGCGAGCGCCGCGCCGATCGCGCCGGCGAGATGTGGGCGCCGCTCGCTCCAATCGAGGCAGGGCCGGCAAAAGGCGCGCCGGCGTCGCTCGCTCGCCGCCAGATCGACGCCGAAGCCGGTCAGGAACCGGGCGCCGCGGTCAGTCACCTGGCCGCCATCCTCGGCCAGGACGATCCGCCGGCGCGCGATCAGGGCGTCGGCCAGCGCGACTCCGAGCCTTCCCGCCAGATGGTCGTAGCAGGTTCGCGCCGCGCGCAGCGCTTCGTCGCCCATCCCGGCGGGCCGCCGGCGGGGCGGGCCGTCCGCCGCCGCCGCCATGATCCCTTCGAGCATGCGGCCGATCAGAGGCGAGGCCAGCCGGTAATAGGAATGCCGGCCCCGCTTTTCGAGGACCAGCAGCCGCGCTTGGGCGAGCCTGGCGAGATGGCCGCTCGTGGTTTGCGGCGTAACGCGAGCGGCAAAAGCCAATTCGGTCGCCGTGAGGGCACGGCCGTCCAGGAGGGCGACGAGCACATTGGCGCGAGCTGGATTGCCGACCAGGGCGCCGATCTCGGCCATCGAGGGCGTGGTGGACATGGGCCATTCTAGCGCGGGCGCGCGGCGCGATCAGCACCCGACACTTCGGAGTCTTCCGAAGCGATCGCGGGCGACACGGCCGGGACGGCCTGCCAAGGTCCGCGGCGCCCGGGACTTCCAAGCGGGCCCCTGGACGCCGTCATGCCGATCACCGTCTTCATCCGCTACCGGCTCGATCCCTTCAAGACCGAGGCTTTCGAGGCCTATGCGCGCCGCTGGCTGACCATCATTCCCAGATGCGGCGGCGACCTGATCGGATACTGGGCGCCGCATGAGGGCGCCAACGACATCGCCCATGGGCTGATCTCGTTCGAGACCCTGGCGGCCTACGAGGCCTATCGGGCGCGCCTGAGGGCCGACCCGGAGGCCATGGCCAACTTCCGGTTCGCCCAGGATGAGCGCGTCATCCTGGCCGAGGAGCGAAGCTTCCTTCGCCCGATAACGTCACGCGCGGACGCGCCCGAGGGCCATTGAGCCATGCGCCCGGCGGCCGAGCCTCAGCCACCGCCCATCTTGCGGAAGAACTTCTGGGTCTGCTCGCCGCCGGTGACATAAGCCTTCTGGCCGGTCTCGTCGGCGATCGCGCCCCAGTGGTCGCGGACCGCTTCCACCGAGAGCCCGTCTTCGCCCAGGAACACCCCTTCGGTCTCGAAGATCCGCGCCAGGGCGAAGGCGCCGGCGCCCGCGGTGAGGATGGCGCCGGTCGGCGCCTCCTCGGAGCACAGGAAGACCACGCCCGGTGTCACATAGCGCGGGGCGAGCTTGGCGGTGATCTCCGGCGGCATCAGGTTTTCGGTCATCCGCGTGGCCGCCACCGGGGCGATGGCGTTGACGTGGATGTTGTTCTTCTGCCCTTCCAGCTTGAGGGTGTTCATGAAGCCGATGATCCCCAGCTTGGCGGCGCCGTAGTTAGCCTGGCCGAAGTTGCCGTAGAGGCCGGAAGAGGAGGTGGTGACCACGATGCGCCCGTAGTTCTGCTCCTTCATGATCTCCCACACCGCCTTGGCCGGCTTCACCGTGCCCATGAGGTGGACGTCGAGCACGAACCGGAAGTCGGCGATCTCCATCTTGGAGAACGACTTGTCGCGCAGGACCCCGGCGTTGGCGATCAGGATGTCGACGCGTCCCCAGGCGTCCATGGCCTGCTTCGCCATCAGGGCGACGCCGGCGTCGTCGGTGACCGAGGAGCCGTTGGCGATAGCCTCGCCGCCGGCCGCCGCGATCTCCTCCACCACCTTTTTGGCAGCTTCCGACGAGCCCCCCGACCCGTCCATGGCCCCGCCCAGATCGTTGACCACGACCTTGGCCCCGCGCCGGGCCAGCTCCAGGGCGTGCTGGCGCCCCAGTCCCCCGCCGGCCCCGGTCACGATCGCCACCTTGCCGTCGAAGCGGATGTCCGCCATGGCGGTCTCTCCCTCGTTTTGGTGGCGGCGGTTTTGCGCGACGCGAGGCTTCATCGTCAAGGTTGCGACCCGCCCGCCGCTATTCGGTTCGTTTGACCACCCCGGCCAAGCGCGCTTCCAAGGCGTCGGCGAAGGCGTCGCGCAATCTGTGGAAGAGGGCGCGCGGCAGGGCGCCGTAGGCCACGCTCGAGCTATCGCCGCGGATTCGGGGCCGCAGGTCCGGTCCTGGCCAAACGAACCTGTTGGCGTCGGTCACGACAATCCAGGAGCGCGCGTCGTCGAGCCCCAGACGCCGCTTCGTTTCGGCCGGAATTTCCACGGCAAGCGTGGGATCGCTCGGCGCGGCATGGGTGACCGGCACGACGATGACAACTTGATCGCCTTCTTGATTCTGGGACGTCAACACCACCGCGCAGGGCCGGTCCTTGTCGCCTTCCTCAAGACCTCGAGCCCACTGTTCGCGCCATAGAAAGGCATAGCGGACAACCAAGCCCGGGACCGGGATCGGAAAGGGCACGCGCGAGCTATGTCAATTCGTCGTCGAACTGGGCGGTGTCGGCGGGAGGTTCCGCGCGACGAATGGCCTCCAGATCGCCCCTGGTGAAGTCGCCGAGGCCAAGGACTTCCCTGTCGCGTCGCTTGAGACGACGGTATTCGCTGGAAGAGATCATCACCGTTCGGTCGTGGCCCCCGCGTGTCACCACGACGGTTTCCTTCAGGGCCACGTCCTGGAAGCGTTCCACTTCCTTCTTGAATTCCGTCTGGGATATGCGGACCATCTTTCCACCGAACTCCATAGTTTCAGTGACGATGCCCGATACTATCTCAATCGGCCCGCCTGCAAAACCGCAGGGACCAACACCGCGGGGACCAATACCCCGCAACGCCAAGCCGTTGACGCGGGGCCTTGCCGTGGCCGATCGCCGCCCAGGATGGAAGAAACTTGCCCTCCTTTTGGGCGCAGTCTCGGCTGGTGAACTTGCTAGCCCCGCCCGCGCCGAGGAAGGCATGTGGACCTTCGACGACTTTCCGGCGGGGCGGGTGGAGCGGTCGCTGGGGGTTCGCCTGGGGCGCGATTGGCTGGACCGCGTCCGCGGCGCCTCGGTGCGCCTGACCACGGGCTGCTCGGCGTCGCTGGTGTCGCGGGATGGGCTGGCTCTGACCAACCATCACTGCGTCATGGCCTGCGAGCAGAGCCTGTCGAGCCCGACCGCCCACTATATCGACGAGGGCTTCCTGACCGACGCGCGGCCCGATGAGCGCCAATGCCCCGGCATGCAGGCGGAGATCCTGACCGGCATTACCGACGTCACCGGGCCGATCTTCGCCGCCTCCTCCGGAAAGGTCGGCGCCGACTATGTGAACGCCCGGGAAGGGGCGATCTTCAGCGCCGAGCGGGCCGCCTGCGGGGCCGACCCGAGGCTGCGCTGTCAGGTGATCGCTTTCTTCGGCGGCGGCTTGTTCAAGCTCTACAAGTACCGGACATACCCCGACGTCAGGCTGGTGTTCGCGCCCGAATTCGCCGCCGCCTTTTTCGGCGGCGATGAGGATAACTTCAACTTCCCCCGCTTCGACCTCGATTGCGCCTTCCTGCGTCTCTACGAGGGCGGAAGGCCGGCGCTGACGCCCGGTTTTCTGACCTGGTCCGCGCCCCCGCCGAAGGCCGGAGAGGCGGTGTTCACGTCGGGGAGCCCCGGCGCCACGGAACGATCCTTCACCGTCGCCCAGCTCGAAACCCAGCGCGACATCGCCATACCGATCGGCGAGGCCCAGCGATCGGACCTTCGCGGCCGGCTTACCCTGTTCGCCGACGAGAGCCCGGACCATCGGCGCATCGCAACCGATTCGATCTTCGCCCAGGACAACGCTCTTCAGGTGCTTCGGGGGCGCGCCAGGACCTTGCGCGACCCCGCCTTCATGTCCGCCCGGCGCGCCGAGGAAGCGCGGCTGAAAGCGCGGCTGGCCGTCGATCCCGCCCTCGCCGCCCAGATCGGCGATCCCTGGGCCGAGATCGCCCAGGCCCAGAAGGCCTATGGAGAACAGTACATCGTCTGGCGCCAGTTGGAGAGCGGGGCCGGCGGCGGCGCCCAGCTCTTCGGCTACGCCCGCGCCCTGGTCCGCGCCGCCCTGGAGAGGCCCAAACCCTCCGCCCGGCGCCTGCCGGAGTTCGCCGATTCGCGGCTGGCCCTTCTTAGGAAGACACTGTTCGACGACAAGCCGGCCCCTCCGGAACTCGACACGCTCTTCCTCGTGTTCTGGTTCTCCAAGACGCGCGAATCCCTGGGCGCGGATTCCCCGGCCACCCTGGCCTTTCTGGAGGGCCAGAGCTCCGAGGCCCTGGCGCGGCGGCTGATCCAGGGCAGCCGCCTGGCCGATCCCGCGCGGCGCCGCGCCCTCTGGGACGGCGGCCTGGCGGCGATCCAGGCGTCGGACGATGCGCTGATCAGGTATGTGCTGGCCACCGATCCCTATTCCCGCGCCGCCCGCGAGCTTTGGGAGGACGAGGTCGAGGGGCCTGTCGACCGCGCCAGCGAACGCATCGCCCGCCTGCGCGTGGCCGTCCTGGGCCGCTCGCTCTACCCCGACGCTACCTTTTCCCCCCGCCTGAGCTACGGCCAGGTCGCGGGATGGGAGGACGGAGCCTCCCACATCGCGCCCTTCACGACGTTTTCCGGCCTCTATGCCCGGGCGACCGGGTCGGCGCCTTTCGCGCTCCCCCCGCGATGGCTGGCGGCCAAATCGGCGCTTGCTCCGGATACGGTGCTGAACTTCGTCACCACCAACGACATCACCGGGGGCAACTCCGGCTCGCCGGTGGTCAACGCCAAGGCCGAGATCGTCGGAACCGCCTTCGACGGCAATCGCCCTTCGATCGCCGGCGACTACGCCTATGACGGCGCCGTGAACCGCACCGTGGTGGTCGCCACCGGCGCGATCGGCGAGGCGCTCGACAAGGTCTATGGCCGGGCGGCGCTGGTCAGGGAGTTGAAGGGGCGAAAAGGCCCGCCACCTATCCAGAACCCGCACGATGGTGACCGCCGATGAAACTCTATGACAGCCGCCGCGCCCCCAACCCCCGCCGGGTGCGCTGGCTGATGGCCGAAAAGGCGATCGAGGACATCCAGGTGGAGGATGTGGATTTGTTCGCCGGGCGTCATCGTACGCCGGACTATCTGGCCCGCGCCGGCATCGCCAACGTCCCGGCCCTGACCTTGGACGACGGGACCACGATCACCGAATCCCTGGCCATCTGCCGCTATCTCGAAGCCCTCTACCCGGCGCCCAATCTGTTCGGCTTGGGCGCCCGCGAGACGGCGGTCATCGAGATGTGGACCCGCCGCGCCGAGATGATGGCCGCCACCCCGCTGATGATGGCGGTCCGGCACGGCCATCCCGCCCTGGCCGCCCTGGAAACCCAGGTTCCCGAGGTGGCCGCCGCCAACCGGCGGAGCGCCGAACGGTCCCTGGCCGTCTTCGATCGGCGCCTGGGCGAGAGCGAGTGGCTGGGCGCCGACCGTGTCACCATCGCCGACGGCGTCCTCTTCATCGGCATGGACTTCGCCCGCATGGTGCGCTTCGCGGTCCCCGAGGCCCTGGCCAACCTCACCCGCTGGCTGGCGGCCATGCGCGCGCGGCCCACCGCGACGGCCGGGACCTGAAGATCGTTCAGGCCCGCCGCTTCACTTTCTTCAGTATGGCCGAGAAGTTGAGTAGGGGCCGGTCGCCGGTGGAGACCAAGCCCCGGATGAAAATCAGCGATCCGCCGGCCCGTACGACCTCACCGGTCGCTTCGATGAGGTCGCCCTCGCGGGCGACGTCGATGAACTCGCCGTTGAGGGAGGCGGTCACCGAGCCGGTGTCCTCGATGACCTCGGCCGCGATGCAAAAGAGGGCATGGTCGGCGAAGGTCATCAGGCAGCCGCCGTGCATGAATCCGCCGCCGTTCATGTGCTTCTTCTCGGCGCGGAAGGCGCAGACCATCCGCCCGCCCTCCGCCTCGCGACAGTAGAAGGGACCGGCGAGCAACTCGAAGGGGTCGGCGCTCCAAATGCGCCAGCCGGCCCATTCGCCCTCGGTTATCTCTACGGGCGCCCAGGGCGCCCCCGCATCGCCGCCGTCCATGTCGCGAACATCCGTATCCAGGGAGTTTGCCCCAGGCGATATACGACTTTAGGGAGGGTCTCCATGGCCCTCGACCCAGAGACCCGCGACCAGCTGATCGACACCGTCCGGCGCTTCGTCGCCGAGCGCCTGCGCCCCCTCGAGGCCCAGGTGGCCGAGGACGACGCCATTCCAGAATCGGTCCTGGCAGAGATGCGCGCGCTCGGACTCTATGGCCTGTCCATTCCGCAAGAGTACGGCGGTCTCGATCTTTCGATGGAGGATGAATGCCGAGTGGCGATCGAGCTTGGCCGCGCCAGCCCCGCCTTCCGTTCCGCCTTCGGCACCAATGTCGGCATCGGCAGCCAGGGGCTGGTGATGTTCGGCACGGACGCCCAGAAGGCCCGGTGGCTTCCGGGCATCGCCTCCGGCGAGATCGTCACCTCCTTCGCCCTGACCGAGCCGGAGGCCGGCTCCGACAGCGCCGCGGTGCGCACCCGAGCGATCAAGGACGGCGACGACTATGTGCTGAACGGGACCAAGCGCTACATCACCAACGCGAACAAGGCCGGCCTCTTCACGGTGATGGCCCGCACCGATCCCGGCATCAAAGGCGCCGGCGGCGTTTCCGCCTTCCTGGTTCCCCGGAACCTTCCGGGTCTTTCGATCGGAAAGCCCGAAAAGAAGATGGGCCAGCAAGGCGCCCACATCTGCGACGTGACTTTCGAGGATGTGCGGGTGCCTGCCGAAAGCCGGCTTGGCGAAGAGGGCGAAGGCTTCAAGGTCGCCATGCGGGTGCTCGATCGCGGGCGCCTGCATATTTCAGCGGTCTGCGTGGGGGTGGCCGAGCGGTTGCTGGCCGACTGCGTGGCCTATTCCGCCGAACGCAAGCAGTTCGGTCAGCCGATCGCCGCTTTCCAGCTCATCCAGGGGATGATCGCCGATTCCAAGACCGAGGCCCTGGCCGCCCGCGCCCTGATCCTGGAGAGCGCCCGCGGGCGTGACCGGGGTGAGAACGTCACCCTGGAGGCGGCGGCGGCGAAGTATTTCGCGTCCGAAATGGTCGGCCGGGTCGCCGATCGCGCGGTGCAGATCTTCGGCGGGGCCGGCTATGTCGCCGACCACGGTATCGAGCGGCTCTACCGCGACGTGCGCATCTTCCGCATCTACGAAGGCACCAGCCAGATCCAGCAGGTGGTGATCGCGCGCGAGACGATGAAGCGGGGCGGTTAGGGCGCCGATTGGACCCTGCGCCGCCTGGGCGTTAGGGGAAGGCATGGACCCGCCTTTTGGCGCTCACGGGATGGACGCCCTGCTCCTTCTGGTCGGGCTGGCGGCGGGCGTGGCGACGATCCTGGGCGGAACGTTCGCCTTGAGGTTCGAAAACCGGATCCATTTGATCCTGGGTTTCAGCGCCGGCGCGGTCATCGGCGTGGCGTTGCTCGATCTCTTGCCCGAGGCGCTGGAACTGGGGCGCCGGGCCTATGATCTGACCAACATCACCGCGGTCGTCGCGGTGGGGTTCGTCGGCTATCTGGTCGTGGACCGGGCGTTCCTGATCGCGAGCGCCGGGCGGAAGGGCGCGCGGGGCCATCTCGGAGCGGGAAGCCTGACCCTGCACAGCCTGCTCGACGGGCTGGGCGTCGGGCTGGGATTTCAGGTTTCCACCGGCGTGGGCGTCGTCCTGGGGATCGCGGTGCTGGCCCACGATTTCGCGGACGGGGTGAACACCGTCAATGTGAGCCTCTTAGCCACGGGCGACCCGAAGACCGCCCGCCGGTGGCTGATCGCCGACGCGACCGCCCCGCTGGCGGGCATCGGCGCCAGCCGCCTCCTGACCCTGTCGCAAGCGCATCTGGCGCTGGTGATGGCGGCTTTCGGCGGCTTCTTCCTCTATATCGGCGCGAGCGAACTGATCCCCGACAGCCACCGGCGTCACCCCCGCGCCTGGACCACGGCGGCGACGGTGCTTGGGGTAACGGCGATCTATTTGGTCATTCGTCTCGCGGCGTTTTAGAATGGAGCAAAGCGTCGGGGCCGGCCCGCCCCACTCGGAGACCCCGATGATCCTCTATGGTTCTTCCCTGTCGCCCTACGTCCGCAAGACCCTGGCCTATGCCGCCGAAAAAGGGTTGGAGTTGGAACTCGTTTCCATCGGTCTTGGCAATGTCGACCCCGCTTTCCGCGAGGCCAGCCCGTTCGGTAAGATGCCAGGCTTTCGCGATGGCGATTTCGCGATCTCCGATTCCACCGCGATCATCACCTATCTGGAGGCGAAACACCCCCAGCCGCCGTTGCTGCCGGCCGAGCCCAAGAGCCGCGCGCGGGCGATCTGGTACGAGGAGTTCGCCGACACCATTCTTGTGGCGTGCATGGGCAAGCTCTTCTTCAACCGGGTCGTCGCGCCGCGGTTCCTGGGCCAGGAGGGCGATCTGGCTCTCGCAGACAAGGCAGAGAAGGAGGAGTTTCCGCCGCTCCTCGACTATATCGAAAAGGTCATGCCGGCGTCGGGCCATCTGGTCGACGACCGCCTCACGCTCGCCGACCTCGCTGTGGCCAGCCCCTTCGTGAATTTCGCCCACGTGGGGGTGACCGTCGACGCCGCCGCCCACCCGAAGACCGCGGCGTTCGTCGAGGCCATCCTGGCACGGCCGTCCTTCGCGCCCATCGTGGCCCAGGAGAAGGCTTTTTTCGCGCGCTAGAGTCCAAGATTGGCGAGGTGACCCTCGACTCCGTCCTGGCTGAAATCCGTGCCTGCCGCGCCTGCGCGCCCGATCTCGCGCACGCTCCGCGCCCCATCCTCCAGGTGAGGGCCGAAACGCGGCTGCTGATCTGCGGGCAGGCCCCCGGCCGGCGGGTTCACGAGAGCGGGAAGCCCTTCGACGATCCTTCCGGTGACCGGTTGCGGCGTTGGATGGGAATCGACCGGGAGACGTTCTACGGTCATCCGGCCATCGGCGTGGCGGCCATGGCCTTCTGCTATCCGGGAACCGCCGCGGGCGGCGGGGACCATCCTCCGCCGGCGCGCTGCGCGACCCTCTGGCGAAGCCGCTTGCTGGAATCCCTGCCCAAGGTGGAGCTGACCCTGTTGCTCGCCGGCCGGCCCAGATGTGGGCCTTGGGTGGAGGGACCAAAAGCTCGATGGACGGCGCCGTGCGCGCCTGGCCAGACCATCTGCCCGCCATCCTGGGTCATGCCGCATCCCTCGTGGCGCAACAGCGGCTGGCTCGCGCACAACCCCTGGTTCGAGGCGGAGGTCACGCCCTATCTGCGACGCCGCGTCCGCGACCTGCTGGCGGCATGAGGCGCGCCCTTGTCCTGGCGCTGGCGGGCTCGCTTGCCGCCTGCGCGCCGACCTTGCAGCGGGCGGGCAGGCCGCAGGTCGGGTTCGTCGGGCCGCGGCTGGAGGCCGAGCGCTTCGTCAGTTTCGACGGCGCGCGCCTGGGGCTGACGCGCTGGGACGCGCGGGGCGAACCCTGGGCGGTGGTGATCGGCGTCCACGGTATGAACGACTACGGCCACGCCTTCCACTTGGCGGCGGACTATTGGGCGAGCCTGGGCGTCACCACCCTGGCCTATGACCAGCGCGGCTTTGGCCGATCTCCGGAGCGGGGCGTGTGGGCGCCCGATGACTTGAGAATCGAGGATCTGCGCACCATTGCCGCCCTTGCGCGGCGGCGATACCCGCACGCGATCATCGCCGTGGCCGGCGAGAGCCTGGGCGGGGCGGTGGCCATCGAGGCCTTCGCCTCTGATCGCCCGCCGGACGCCGATCGTCTGATCGTCCTGGCTCCGGCGGTCTGGGGCTGGTCCACCCAGCCGCTGCCCTACAAAACCCTGCTGTGGATCGTGGCCCATGCCGCGCCCGGCGCGGTGATCACGCCCCCGCGCTGGCTCGCCGGCCGCATCACGCCCAGCGACAACCGGCCCGAACTGATCGCCATGGGCCAAGATCCCCTGATGATTTGGGGCGTCCGCTCGGACGCCCTCTATGGCCTGGTCGAGACCATGGAGAGGGCCTGGCGGCAAATCGGACAGGTGCGCGCGCCGATCCTCTACCTCTACGGGGCCCATGACGAGATAATCCCCAAGGGTCCTACCGTCGAGGCAAACGGACGAATGAGCGGGCAGGGGCGGTCGGCCTACTATGCGAACGGCTGGCACCTCCTGCTGCGCGACCGCCAGGCGCCGAGCGTGTGGGCCGACACGTTGAGCTTCCTGCGCGATCCGGCCGCGCCCCTGCCCTCGGGCGCCCCGCCCATTCCTGCCGCGCGTCCGGCCACGCCCGAGCGTCCTTGAGGATCGCGGCGGGGTTGTGAGGTCGGCGCCGCCGTCGTAGAGGCGGGCCGCCTTTTTGGTCATCTTGCCGTCCCAAGGGTCTTCATGAGCGTTTTCGACTCTCCCGCCTTCGAGGGCCACGAAGGCGTCCACGCCTTCCATGACCGGGCCTCGGGACTGAAATGTTTCATCGCCATCCATTCCACCGCCCGCGGGCCGGCGGCCGGCGGATGCCGGATGTGGAACTATCCCGACGAACAGGCGGCGCTGGACGACGCCCTGCGCCTGTCCCGGGCCATGTCGTTCAAGAACGCGGTGGCGGACCTCGAGCTGGGCGGCGGCAAGGCGGTGATCATCGGCGATTCGCACACCGCCAAGACCCCGGCTCTGTTCGAGTCTTTCGGCCGGGCTGTCGAGGCCCTGGGCGGACGCTACTGGAGCGCCGAGGACGTGGGCGTGACCCCCGCCGATCTGGCCCACGCGCGCAAGGCGACGCGGTACATGGCCGGCCTGGAAGGTCATCCGGCCGCCTCGGGCGATCCCAGCCCGGTGACCGCCGAAGGGATCAGACGGGGGATCGCGCTCTGCGCGCGGCGGGTCCTCGGGCAGGGCCTGGACGGAGTGACCGTCGCCCTCCAGGGGGTCGGCCATGTCGGGGCCG
>JACDGF010000429.1 GCA_013815405.1 Caulobacteraceae bacterium
GACGCCGGGCGCGCCGCGGTGGTGGCTGGCGCCACGCCCGCGCGAGAGCCCCGCGCCAAGGCCGCCCCCGGCGACCGGGGCCAGGGAAGCCTGTTCTAAAGCCGCGAGGTTGGCGCGCCCGTCCGATGGCGCTAGACGAGGCGCGATGAACGCCCATGACCGAGACTTTTCCGGCAAGGCCGACGACATCGCCCTGGTGCGATATGGCGACGGCGAGTTCACGGTTCTCCGGCCGGGGCGTTTCGTGATCTGCGCGGTCAGCGGCAAGCCCATCGCCCTGGACGCCCTGCGCTACTGGAACCCGACCTTCCAGGAAGCCTACGCCGGCCCCGCCGAGGCCCTGGCGCGGTGGACGGCGCTGAACCCCTGAGGGGCCTTTCCTTCCCCGTTCCGTCACCCCTTTCCTTCACCGTCACCCTCGGGCGTCAGTCCCGGGGGCCCATGAACGCCTGCCGCCGGTTGGCCGCGTCACCGCGGCCACGGCTTGCCTTGGGGTCATGGATGGCCGGGACGAACGCCCGGCCATGACGTTTCTAGAGAGGATGGTGCGGCCCGGTCGAAGTCCACTCTAAAACCCCCGCGCCGCCAATGCGTCGTAGTCCGCCGCGGGCCAGCGCTTGTGCAGCCACCACCATTCGCCCGGGCGTTCGCGGACCCGCGCTTCGATGAAAGCGTTGATGGCCGCGACCCCCCGTTCGATATCACCGGCGCGATCACCGGTGTCGGCCACGTCGATCGGGTCGTGGACGACGCAGCGGAACCGCGCGCCTTTCAGCCGCTGGATCGACATCGGCTGCAGGACCGTGCCGAACCTCAAGGCCAGGCGAACCCCCGCCGGCAAGGTGTGGACCGTGCGGCCGAAGAAGGGGGCGGCGACGCCGCCGTCGTATTTCTGGTCGTTCATCATCGCTACCGACCGGCCCGACGTCATGGCCTCGATGAGGTCACGCGCGCCCTCGCCGCCCTTGGGGGCGAACAGGCGGACCCCGTAGCGGAACCGGCTCTTCTTGATCCGCGCGTCGACGTAGGGGTTGTTGGCGGCGCGGTAGGTGATGTCGCAGGGAACGCCGGCGGCGACGATGGCGGCGGACATCACCTCCAGGTTCGAGAAGTGGCCGGAAATGAACACCACCGGGGCGCCCGACGTGGCGATCTCGGACAGGCGTTCGCCGTTCACCATCTCCACCCGCCCGCCAGCCGGCGTGAGGCGGTCCAGCACCGGAAACTCGGCGATGTACCGGCCAAAATTGCCCCACTGGGCGCCCAGCAGGCGCCGCCGCTCCGAATCGCCTATGTCCGGAAAAGCCAGGCGCAGGCTCCGTTCCGCGGTCTTGTGCGCGGAGGTCAGAGGGCCGAGGGCCCGGAAGAGGCCGGCGCCCAGGGCGGACGCCACGTCCAGCGGCAGGGCGCGGATCATGGCGGTGAAGAAATCGAAGCCCAGGGCCTCCATCCGCCAGGTCAACTTCCGGAGGAACGCCGGACGGGTCTTAGCCATGGCCCCATTTGGCCCCGGGCGGCGGCTGGCGCAAACCCGGCCGGCGCCCGCCTTCCCGCCCCGGCGCCCCTGGGCTATGGCTGGCGCCATGCTGGACCCCGCCCGCCTCGAAGCCCTCGACGGATTCCTCATCGAGCTGAACCGCGCCGCGGCCCGCGTCATCCTGCCCTTGTTCCGCGCCGATCACGGGCTCGAGGATAAGGGCGGCCCCGGCGCCTTCGACCCGGTCACCGCCGCCGACCGGGGGGCCGAGGCCGCCATCCGCGCCCTGATCGGGGAATATCACCCCAGCCACGGCGTCATCGGCGAGGAATATGGCGAGGATCGGCCGGGCGCCGAATTCGTCTGGGTGCTCGATCCGATCGACGGCACTCGCGCCTTCATTGCCGGCCTGCCGGTGTGGACCACCCTGATCGGGCTTCGGTTCCAGGGCGCGCCGGTGCTGGGTTCGATCGGCCAGCCCTATCTGGGCGAACTCTATATCGGCCATGCCGGCGCGTCGCGTCTGATGAGCCGGGGGGCGAGCCGACCCCTGGCCGCGCGCAGGGGCTTGGCGCTGGAGCGCGCGATCATCGCCACCACCGATCCGGAGGCCTGCTTCGACCCCGCCGAGGCGGCCGCCTGGCGCCAGGTGCGCGCCGCCGCCCGCCTCGCGCGCCTGGGCTGCGACGCCTACGCCTACGCCATGGCGGCGGCCGGGACCATCGACCTGGTGCTCGAGGCCGGCCTGAAGGCCTGGGATATCGAGGCCGCCATCCCGCTCATCGGGGGGGCGGGCGGCCTGGTCACCGACTGGCGCGGGGCGCCCGTGGGCCGGGACGGCGGGCAGGTGGCCATCGCCGGGGACGCCGCCTTGCTGGAAGAGGCCCTGACCTGCCTCAGGCCCGCGGCTCGGTAGCCTCAGGCGGCGACTCGGGCCGCCAGATCGTCCAACTCTTGCCAGAACGTCGCCTGGATGGCGTCGGTCTCTTGCAGGATCTCATGATAGGCACCGGGAATTTCCACCAACCGGGCGTCGGGAACGCGGGCGACTATCCGCCGAAGGCCCGCGTTGTCCACCAGGCGGTCGGCGCCGGCCAGGGT
>JACDGF010000430.1 GCA_013815405.1 Caulobacteraceae bacterium
GCGCGAGGCCCTGCTCACCGCCGCCCTGACCTTGAAGGAAACCAGCTGGCTGGGCGACGAAGCCTCCCTGGAGGCCGCCGCCCGCGCCGGCAAGCCGATCCTCGCCCGGGTCCGCTCCACCCGCCCCCCGGCCCCCGCCAGGCTGCGCTCGGCCGGGGGCGGGGCGGTCGAAGTGGCCTTCGACGGCGCCGAAGACAGCGTCGCTCCCGGCCAGGCCTGCGCCCTCTACGACGCGGCCGAGCCCAGCCGCCTGCTGGGCGGCGGTTTCATCGCGGCGACGGCGGCGGCTCGGTTTGCCCCGGCGAGCGCCGGGCGCCACACGTCAGGCGGCCGTCTCGATCCGGCGCGCGATCCATTGGTTGAGGCTTAAGCCCTCCGCTCGGGCGCGCTTGGCGGCGCGGCGATGGATTTCGGGGTCGACGCGAAGGCGTATCCTGCCGCTGTAGGGCCGATCCGGCGCCTCTCCTCGAGCGGCGCAGAACGCGAGATAGTCGTCGATGCTGTCGTGGAACGCCTTTTCCACTTCGGCGAAGGTTTCGCCCTCGAAGGTGATCACGTCCCGCAGACCGGTGACCCGGCCATGGAACGCCCCGTCGTCCGCCTCGACCGTCCGATGTAGCCCTTGTATTCGAACATCGCTTCGAGCCCCTTTCGCATTGATCCCTTGTAGCTTCCCCTCTCCGCTTTCCCCACGAAAGTGGGGACC
Organism: Caulobacteraceae bacterium; assembly: GCA_013815405.1. GTDB lineage: Bacteria > Pseudomonadota > Alphaproteobacteria > Caulobacterales > Caulobacteraceae > Acaudatibacter. The sequence continues at coordinate 707 of JACDGF010000430.1, forward strand.
CAGGTTTTTTTAGACCACCGCGCTCCTGGAAGAGGTTACGCCAGCCTGGACCGAATCTCTCGACCGGTTCGAGCTTTCGACCCTCGCAAAAAAACCTAGATCCCCACTTTCGCGGGGAAAACGGGAATTGTCTCGTTTGCCTTCTCGTTTGCGACGAGTCCCTGACTCTCCCCCTTGAAAGAGGTCTGCCAAGCGCCGCCCTTGCGTCCAGCCCTTCTCCCCGCCACATCCGCTCGCGCCATCAAAGGATATCCCCCATGCCCGCCGATCCCGTCGTCATCGTCTCCTATGCCCGCACGCCGATGGGCGGCTTTCAGGGGTCGCTGGCGGGCGCCAGCGCGACCCAGCTGGGGGCGAGCGCGGTCAAGGCGGCGTTGGAGCGGGCGGGCGTCCCACCGGACGCCGTCGACCAGATCTTCATGGGCTGCGTCCTGCCCGCGGGCCTGGGCCAGGCGCCCGCCCGCCAGGCCGGAATCGGCGCGGGCCTGCCCACCTCGGTGCAGGCGACCACCGTCAACAAGATGTGCGGCTCGGGGATGCAGGCGGCGATCCACGCCCACGACGCCCTCATGGCCGGCTCGGCGGGCATCATCGTCGCCGGCGGCATGGAGAGCATGTCCAACGCCCCCTATCTCCTGGCCAAGCACCGGGTGGGCGCCCGCATCGGCCACGACAAGGTGATGGATTCCATGTACCTCGACGGCCTGGAGGACGCCTATGAGCCGGGAAAGCTCATGGGCGCCTTCGCCGAGGAGACCGCTGCCGCCTATCAGTTCACCCGCGCCGACATGGACGCCTACGCCGTGGAGAGCCTGGCGCGGGCCCGCCGGGCGGTGGAGAGCGGCGCCTTCGAGCGTGAGATCGTCCCGGTCGAGATCGCCTCCCGCAAGGGCGTGGAGACGGTGAGCCGAGACGAACAGCCGCTGAAGGCCGACCCGGCCAAGATCCCCACCTTGAGGCCCGCCTTCGTCAAGGACGGGGCGATCACCGCCGCCAACGCCTCCTCGATCTCCGACGGCGCCGCGGCCCTGGTGCTGATGCGCGCCTCGACCGCCGAGCGCCTGGGCCTCGACCCTCTCGCCCGGATCGCCGGCTGTGGCGCCCACGCCCAGGCCCCGGGCCTCTTCACCACCGCCCCGGTCCCGGCCATGCGCCGCGCCCTGGAAAGGGCGGGCTGGGGCGTCGGCGAGGTCGATCTCTTCGAGGTCAACGAAGCCTTCGCGGTGGTGGCGATGATCGCCATGCGCGACCTGGGGATCGAGCACGAACGGATCAACGTCAACGGCGGCGCCTGCGCCCTGGGCCACCCCATCGGCGCCTCGGGCGCCCGCATCCTCGCCACCCTGCTCTCCGCCCTCGAGGCCCGCGGCGAAAAGCGCGGCCTCGCCTCGCTCTGCATCGGGGGCGGCGAGGCGGTGGCCATGGCGGTGGAGCGGTTCTAGAGCTGGATGGCTTCGTATACGAAGCCTGAATCCAGCTCTACACCTTGAATTTAGAGCAGGATTCAGCTCCGAGGCCATTCCGCCTCGGACCATCTTGCTCTACGGCCCCTTGCCCCCCATGGCGGCGGCCGCTTCGCTGAGCTTGTTGATGTTGACCTTGATCCCCGGGCCCATCTCCATGTCCCCGGCTTCCATGCCGGCGGGGCAGGGGCCGGCCCAGACGGCCTCGATGTCGGTGACGTGGTGGCCGTTCATCGGCCCGTAGCGGGCGCCGGTGATGTCGCTTTCCGAGTGGACCTTGTAGCGCGAGGCGAAATCCCCGGTCAGGGTCCCCGACGAGGTGGCGGTTCCCCCATCGCCCATGTCGCAGGTCGAGCGGAAGCTGTAGGCGCCGTCCAGGCCCCGGCTGAACGACTGGCT
>JACDGF010000431.1 GCA_013815405.1 Caulobacteraceae bacterium
GGCCAAGGTAGCGTGGGCCTCGCGGCTGATCGAACCAAAGCTCATCGCCCCGGTGGCGAAGCGCTTGACGATCTCGCGGGCCGGTTCGACCTCGCCCAGGGGCACAGGAGTCCGCGCCCAGGAAAATCGCATCAGACCGCGCAGGGTGAGCTGGCGCTCGTTCCGCCCGTTGGTCTCGGCCGCGAAGGCCTGGTACTCGGCCGGCAGATCGCCCCGCACCGCGTGCTGCAGGCTGGCCACGGCCGAGGGCGTCCAGGCGTGGTCCTCGCCGCGCAGGCGAAAGGCGTAGGCGCCGCCCACGTCCAGCATCGTCCGGTAGAGACGCGCGTCGCCATAGGCGTCGCGATGGCGGCGCACGCATTCGGCGGCGATCCGCGAGAGACCCGCGCCTTCGATCGGGCTGGCCGTTCCGGTGAAATAGCGCTCGACGAAGACGCTCGACAGCCCCATGGCGTCGAAGACCTGCGCCCCGCAATAGGACTGGTAGGTGGAGATGCCCATCTTGGACATCACCTTCATTATCCCTTTGCCCACCGCCCTGACGTAGTTTTCGGCTACCGCCTCGGGGCTCAGTTTCGAGGCGTTCGCCACCCGCAGGACTTCGAGGGTTTCGAAGGCGAGATAGGGGTTCACCCCTTCCGCTCCATAGCCCGCCAGAACGCAGAAATGATGCACCTCGCGGGCCTCTCCGGTCTCGACGACCAGGCCCGTCTGCATGCGCAGACCCTGGCGGATCAGGCGGTGGTGAACCGCGGCGGTGGCCAGGGCGGCGGGAATAGCGATCCGGTCGGCGCTGACGGCGCGGTCCGACAGGATGAGGATGTTCATGTCGGCCAGGACGGCGTCGGTCGCCGCCGCGCGGAGGCGGTCCAGCGCCGGCTCCAGGCCCGCCTCGCCTTCGGCCGCCGGCCAGGTGGAGTCCAGGGTAGCGGTGCGGAAGGCGCCGTCGAGCAGGTCCGCAATGGCGCGGATCTTCTCCAGGTCGGCGTTGGTCAGGACCGGCTGGGCGACCTCCAGCCGCTTGTGGGTCCCCGCCTGGCGGCCGAGGAGGTTGGGCCGGGGGCCGATCATCGAGACCAGGCTCATCACCAGGGCCTCGCGGATGGGGTCGATCGGCGGGTTGGTGACCTGGGCGAAATTCTGCTTGAAATAGTCGTAGAGCAGCCTGGGGCGCGCCGACAGGACGGCCAGGGGCGTGTCCGTGCCCATGGAGCCCACCGGATCCTCCCCGCTCTCGCCCATGGGTTCGAGGAAGAAGGCGAGATCCTCCTGGGTGTAGCCGAAGGCCTGCTGTCGATCGAGCAGGTCGGCGGTATCCGGGGCGCCGGCCGCCTGCCACAGGGGCGGTTCGGGCAGGTCCTCGAGCTTGAACCGGGTCCGGCCCAGCCATTCGGCATAGGGCTTGGCGGCGCTGAGCGTCGCCTTGATCTCCTCGTCCTCGATGATGCGGCCTTCTTCCATGTCGATGAGCAGCATCCTGCCCGGCCGCAGGCGCCATTTGCGGACGATGCGTTCTTCGGGGACCGCAAGGACGCCGGCCTCCGAGGCCAGGATCACATGGTTCTCATCGGTGATCACGAAGCGGGCTGGGCGAAGCCCGTTACGGTCCAGGGTGGCGCCGATCTGGCGCCCGTCGGTGAAGGCGATGGCGGCCGGCCCGTCCCACGGCTCCATCAGGGCGGCGTGATACTCGTAAAAGGCCTTGCGGGCCGGATCCATCAGCGGATCGCCCGCCCAGGCCTCGGGGATCAGAATCATCATCGCGTGGGCCAGGGGATAGCCTCCCGCCAACAGCAGCTCCAGGGCGTTGTCCAGGGAGGCGGTATCCGACTGGCCGTCAGGGATCAGGGGCCACATCTTGTCGAGGTCGGGGCCCAGCAGATCCGATTCCAGGGTGCGCCGGCGCGCGTTCATCCAGTTGACGTTGCCCCGCACCGTATTGATCTCGCCGTTGTGGGCGATGAAGCGATAGGGGTGGGTCAGCTTCCAGGACGGGAAGGTGTTGGTGGAAAAGCGCTGGTGGACCATGGCCAGCGCCGACCGCGTGAGCGGGTCGCGCAGATCCCGATAGAAACCCCCCAGCTGCGGGGCGAGCAGCATCCCCTTGTAGACCACCGTGCGGCTGGAGAACGAGGGCACGTAGAATTGCGTCAGCGCCGGCGTCCCGCACCGGATGGCGAGGGCTTCAAGCGGATTTTGGGTCTGCTTGCGGATGGCCAGGAGCTTGCGCTCGAAGGCGTCCTGGTCGGGGGTGGACGATCCCTTGGCCACGATCGCCTGGCGGATCAGGGGCCTCGATTCGAGCACCGCCGCGCCCAGGCCCGCGATGTCCACCGGCACATCGCGCCATCCGATCAGGCGCTGGCCCTCGACCCGGATGAAATGCTCGAAATGGCCGATCGCCAGATCGCGCGCGTCTTCGTCCCTCGGCAGGAAGCACATGGCCACCGCATAGTCGCCGGGCGCCGGCAGATCGACGCCCGCACCGGCCGCCCAGTCGCGCAGCAGCGCGTCGGGAATCTGAATCAGGCAGCCCGCGCCGTCGCCGACCAGGGGATCGGCGCCG
>JACDGF010000432.1 GCA_013815405.1 Caulobacteraceae bacterium
CAAAAATGTCGCCCGCGGCATGATCTCATGGTTCAAGCGCGGCCTGCGCCGTATGCAATTCTGCCTCCAACGCCTCCTGACGCCGCCGCCTCTATGGGCCGCTTGGAAAAATGATGGGTGGTAAGGCGACACCCTCACCCTCACCGGCGCGGTGGCCCTGGCCTTCAGGAATCGCGCGCCGGGCTTGCGGACCGGGACGCTCGCGCTCGCCGACGCGACCCTCTCCCACGACGTGGTGATCGGCGGCACGGCGACCTTGAGCGACATCGGCGTGATGGACGAGACCGACGAGGTGGTCATCGGCGATCGCCACCAGATGGCCGGGACCGCCACTCTCTCGATCGCGGCGGGCGCCGTCTACCGCCTCGACACCGGCGACGGCATCTTTGCGCGCGGGCGCACGTCCCTTCGCAAGCCCGACATCGTCAACGACGGCCTGCTGATCAGGGCCGCCGGAGCCGGTGGAAGCTCTATCTCGGCCACCATCCTCAACAACGGGACTATCGAGGCGGCGGTGGGCTATCTCAACATCCGGGCGGTCACCGGCGCCGGATCCATGCTCATCGATCCCGGCGCCACCCTTTCCGTGGGCATTGCGCGGGCGAGTCTCGGCCTGACGTTCAATGGCGCCGACGCCACCTTGACGATCGGATCCGATGCGAAATTCGCGGCCACCATCAGCGGCTTCGCGCCTACCGACACCATTTATCTGGTGGGCAAAACGGCCGACGCCGCCGCCCTCGGCCCCGGCGACACCCTGGTGATCACCAACGGCGCCGCGACCGTCGCCACCTTCCAGCTCGCCGGCGACTATTCCGCCGCCACCTTCAACGTCGCCTCTAACGGCCACGGCGGGACACTCCTCACCGTGAGCTTTCCCGGCGCGCCGCCCGCGGCCTCCTTCATCGCCGCCATGGCGGGTTTGGGCGCGGGCGGCCACGCGCCGGCGCCCGCCTGGGCTTCGTCGCACGCCGACGCCTGTCGGCCTATGCTCTTAGCGCCGGGATCGACCCACTTCGCCTGAAGCAATGGAGCGGTGTTCGAGGCGCCGCGATCCAAGGGAGCCACTCATGCCGACCATCCGATGGAATGTGGACGCCGACGGGGACTGGGCGACCGCCACCGACTGGGACCTCGGCCGACTGCCCGACAACCGCGACAACGCCGTCATCGACACCGCCGATCCGCATACCGTCACCTTCAGCACGGGGACGGCCAAGGTGAAAACCATCACCGTCGGCGCCGACACCTTCGTGGTTTCCGGCGGGCTGTTCATCTCCAGATTAGGCGCGAACTTCGGCGGCCTGCTCTCGGTGACGGGTGGGCAGGTGTCGCTCGTCGGAGCGGCGCCCAGCAATATCGTCTCGGCCTTCGCTACGGGGGAGTCGCCTTCGTCAATGCCGGCACGCTGAACCTCACGGCTGGCGGCGAGACCCTCCTCGACTGTTTTTTCACAGACACCGGCACGGTGAATATAGAGAGCGGCTCTCTTGTGCTCGGTGGCAATGCCCACGACAGTTCTACCTTCGCCGGAACAGTCGCCGGGGCGGGAGCCCTGATCTTTGGCGGCGGAACCTACACGCTCGGCGCCGGCACGATTCTCACGATGTCGAGTTGGACGATGCGCCAGGGCGGCGACGGCCAGGCCGTCACCACCGCCGTGAACGGGATCGTGAGCTATGGGGGCGCCTTCTCGCAGCAGAGCCACACCACTCTCACCATTGCCGCCGGGGACAAGCTGAGACTCACCGGCGCCGCGAGCTTCACCGGCTCGTTCTTCCCCGCGACGGTGAGCGGCGCGGGAACCCTCACCTTTGCCGGTGGGACCCAGGCCCTGAACGCCAATGTTGTCCTCGATGTCGCCAACTGGGTGATCAGCAACGATGCCGCAACCTCGCTCAACGAGAGCCTGACCTATGCCGGCGCCTTCACCCTCGCCGCCGCCACGACCCTTTCGATCAACGGCGAAATGCTCGCCCTGACCGGCGCTGCGAGCCTCGGGGGGCGCATCGACGGTAGCGGCATGCTCCAGCTTTCCAACGCCACCAAGACCGTCGCCGGGCGCGGCGTCATCGCCGTAATGGTCGCCGATGTCGGTACGATCGAGGCGGCGCGCGGGACCCTGGCCTTCACCCGGGCGATCGGCGGCGGCGGGGCCATGAGCGTCGACGCCGGCGCCACCCTGGAAGCGGACGCCGCGGTCGCCTCGCAACTCTCCATGACCTTCAACGGCGTCGGCGGGGTTCTGGCGCTGGGCAGACACGCGCAATTCGCCGCCACCATCAACGGCTTCGCCGCCGGCGATGCGATCGATCTGCTGGGCGCCCAGGCCACGGCCGCAACTCTCCAGGGCGGCGACAGGCTGGTGATAACCAACGGCGCCACGACGGTCGCCACCCTGCAACTCGGCGGCGACTACACGGCCGCGACGTTCAACGTCACCTCCGACGGCCATGGCGGGACGAACGTCACCGTGACCGGCGCGCCGCCCGCCGCCCCGTTCATCGCCGCCATGGCGGGTCTGGGCGCGGCCAGCCACGCCGCCGCGCCCGCCTGGACCCCGTCC
>JACDGF010000433.1 GCA_013815405.1 Caulobacteraceae bacterium
GACCCAGGGCGCGCGCCAGGCGGTGTTCGCGCGCGGCCGACCGGATGCGCCGGTGATGATCGTTGGCGAGGCGCCGGGGGGTGAGGAGGATCTTCGGGGCGAACCCTTCGTGGGCAAGGCGGGCCAGTTGCTCGACCGGATGATCGCCGCCGCGGGGCTGGAGGGGCGGGTGTTCATCACCAACACCGTCTTCTGGCGCCCGCCGGGCAACCGCACCCCGACTCTGGCCGAGCAACAGGCCTGCGCACCTTTCCTGGAGCGGACGATCGAACTGGTCGGGCCCAGGATCCTCCTGCTCGCCGGCGGGGCCGCGGCCAAGGCGATGCTGGGCCAGGCCGAGGGGATCCTGACCCTGCGGGGCCGCTGGTTCGAGTGGCGCTCCTCCGACGGGCGGCTGGAGCTGCCGGCCATGCCGACCCCGCACCCCGCCTTCCTGCTGCGCCAGCCGGCGGCCAAGAAGAAGGCCTGGAGCGACCTTCTGACCCTCGTCGAACGCCTCGACCGTAGCGACCGGCCTGTTTGAGGAATCCAGAACCGGCGCCCAGATCGGCTCTCTACGTTCTTGATACGTTCTCATTGCCGGCCTATCGTTCGCGCCATGTCCGATGCTGGCAGGCGCGCGAAGGGGCGCGGGGCGAGGTCCAATGCTTCGGGCCGCTTCGAGCCTCTGGCGCGGGAGGATTTCGACGACGGATGGCGCGACGACGACGCGGCGCCGGCGCCGCTGCGCACCACGATGACGGCGGAGAAGGCGCGGGTGATCATCAGCCGAAACCAGAGCCCCGACGTTGGCTTCGACCGCTCGATCAACCCCTATCGCGGCTGCGAGCACGGCTGCATCTATTGCTACGCCCGGCCCGCCCACGCCTATATGGGCCTCTCGCCGGGGCTGGATTTCGAGAGCAAGCTGTTCTTCAAGCCCGGCGCCGGGCGGCTTCTGGAGGCGGAACTCTCCAAGCCCTCCTACGCGCCTCGCGTGATCCACATCGGCGGCAACACCGACCCCTACCAGCCCCAGGAGCGGCGGTTGCGGGTCACCCGCCAGATCCTCGAGGTGATGGCGCGGTTCAACCACCCCTTCTCGATCATCACCAAGTCGGCGCTCATCGGCCGCGACCTGGACATCCTGGGCTCGATGGGGAGGGCGGGGCTGGCGCGGGCGGCGGTTTCGGTGACCACCGTCGACCGCAAGCTCGCCCGGGCGATGGAGCCTCGCGCGGCGACGCCGGAGCGGCGGATCGACGCGATCGCGGTCCTCGCCGCCGCCGGCGTTCCCACGGCGGTGATGTTCGCCCCGGTCATACCTGGCCTCAACGACCACGAGTTGGAGGTGGTGCTGCAACGCGCGGCGCGGGCGGGCGCGGCGGGCGCCGGCTATGTGGCCCTGCGCCTGCCCCTGGAGATCAAGGACCTGTTTCGGGAATGGCTGGCGACGAGGCGCCCCGACCGGGCCGAGCGGGTGATGTCGCTGGTGCGCCAGATGCGCGGCGGGCGCGACTACGACCCCCAATGGGGCAAGCGGATGAAGGGCGAGGGGCCGATCGCCGACCTGATCGGCCGGCGTTTCGCCATCGCGCGGCGCCGGTTCGGGCTGGACCGGCCCTCCCCGCCCCTCGACCTTGGCCAATTCCGCGTCCCGCCGAAGACGGGCGACCAGATGAGCCTGTTCGACTGAGGAATCAGGGGCGCTCGAACAGCATCGCCTTGGTGAGGAAGGCGCGATCCTCCCCGCGCGGCGCGAGGCCCGCGGCCCCGAAGAGGGCGGTCAGGTCGGTCTCGCGATAGGTGGCGTAGTAGGGTTCGTGGAAATAGGCCGGGAACACCTCGAGCAGGCGCTCCAGGCGGGGCTCGTCCACCGGCTGGATGGAGTCGGCGAAGGCCAGGACGCCGCCAGGCTTCAGGACCCGGGCGATCTCCCCGGCCACGACCGCCCGGACCTTGGGCGGCAGTTCGTGGAACAGGTATATACAGGTGATCGCATCGACGCTGGCGTCGGCGAACGGCAGGGATTCGGCCTTGGCCTGGACCAGCGCCCGCACACCGGAGGCTCTGCGTCCCTCGGCCAGATAGGCGGCCGAAAGATCGACCCCGATCAGCCGGGCGCGGGGAAAGGCGGCGGCGAGGTCGCGCAGGAATCCGCCCGATCCGCTGGCCAGGTCGACCAGGGTGAGCCCGCGATGGTCGCGCGCGCGCCAGGCGCCGGCGAGCAGGGAGAGGGCCCGGCGCCGCATGGCCCCCGCCGTCCCGCCGAACAGCGCCTCCACCTGGCCTTCGTAGCGGCGGGCGCTCTCGGGCGTGAACCAGCCCCCGCTCTGGAAATGGAAATTCTGCCGGTAGTAGGCGGGATAGGCGCCGGGGCCCGGCGCGTCCGCGCGCGCTTCGGTGGCCCCGCCGCGCCGGCGACGGGCGGCAACCGCCTTGGCGTCCGAGATCAGGTCCGCAACCCCGCGCAGGGCCACGGCCGGATCGGCCGGGCCGTCCGCCATCGCCGGATAGAGGCCAAGGGCCACGTCCCGCGCGTCCTTTTCGAAGGCTTCCAGCCAGGACCGGCGGACGAATCCCTTG
>JACDGF010000023.1 GCA_013815405.1 Caulobacteraceae bacterium
ATCCGCACCCGCGCCACGGCCCCGGCGGGCGCCGCCTGGTTGTCGTAGGAGACGCCGGCGTTGGAAAGGGCGCTCTTGGCGATGTCGCAGGAAGTCGCGTAACGGGCCTTGCCGGTGATGTCGAACTGCAGCGAGCACCGCGCCGGGTCGGCGATCACCACCGCCGGGGTACGCACTTGAGCCGCCTCCAGGGCCGGATTGGCCAGATGGGTCATGGCGTGAAATCCGGGGAAGAAGGCCGCCAGAGCCAGGGCCATGCCGCCCCACATCACCCACTTGCGGCCGACCCTGTCCGACAGCCAGGCGAAAAAGACATAGAGCGGCGCGCTGGCGACGGTGATCAGGACCAGCAGCTCGGTTCCGATGACCGGGTCGATCTTCAGGAACCGTTCGAGGAACACCTGTTCGGCGTAAAAGAACAGGGTGTACCACGCCGCGCCCTGGGCGCTCATGATGGCGATCAGCGCCACCAGCACGATCTTGAGGTTCTTCCATTGGCCGAAGGCTTCGGCATAAGGGGCGCGGGTCTGGTTTCCCGCCGCTTTTAGACGAGCGAAGGCGGGGCTCTCGGTGAGTTTGAGCCGTATCCAGATCGAGATCGCCAGCAGGCCGGCGGACAGCAGGAACGGCAGGCGCCAGCCCCCCGTCCAGCCGCCGTCGGTGAATCGCGCCTCGCCCATCAGGGCGCGGGCGGCGAAGATCACACCCAGCGCGCCCACCAGGCCGAACGCCGCCGAGGTCTGGATCCAGCCGGTCATCGCCCCGCGACGGCCCGCCGGCGCATGCTCGGCCACGAAGATCGCCGCCCCGCCGTACTCGCCGCCCAGCGCCGTGCCCTGGATGATCCGCATCGCGATCAGCAGCACCGGCGCGATCGGCCCCGCCTGGGCGTAGGTCGGCAGAAGGCCGATGGCGAAGGTGGCGGCGCCCATCATCGTCACCGTGACCAGAAAGGCGCCTTTGCGCCCGATGCGGTCGCCCACCCGGCCGAAGATCAGGGCCCCCAGCGGCCGGAAGAAGAACCCCGCCCCGAACAGGGCCAGGGCCGCCAGCAGGCCAGACGTCGGATCCAGAGCCGAGAAGAAGTTCTTGGCGATGGTGGGGGCGAGGGTCCCGAAGACGAAGAAGTCGTACCACTCGAACGCCGTCCCCGCCGAAGAGGCGGCGATCACCGTGCGCATGGAGGCGGGGTGAGGGGAGACCGTCATCGCCCCTCCCTCCCCTTCATGGGGAGGGTGGCCCGAAGGGCCGGGTGGGGAAGTGTGAAGGTCCCCAGGCGCTGGTGATGATCGAGACTCCCCCACCCGGATCGCTTCGCGATCGTCCCTCCCCATGAAGGGGAGGGAGGGCCGAACCCCCCATTTCGGCCGGCACCCCTAGAACGCGCTCTCGCCGGTGATGGCGCGGCCGAGGATCAGGGCGTGGACGTCGTGGGCGCCCTCATAGGTGTTCACCGTCTCCAGGTTCGCGGCGTGGCGCATCACATGGTATTCGCCGCTGATGCCGTTGCCGCCGTGCATGTCTCGCGCGACGCGGGCGATGTCCAAGGCCTTGCCGCAGTTGTTGCGCTTCATCAGGCTGATCGCCTCTGGAACCCAGGCGCCCTGGTCGATGAGCCGGCCAAGGGCCAGCGCGCCTTCGTAGCCCAGCGCGATCTCGGTCATCATGTCGGCGAGCTTCTTCTGCACCAGCTGGCGCGCGCCGAGCGGCCGGCCGAAAACCTGGCGGGAGGCCACATAGTCGCGGGCGGCGTGCAGGCAGAACTCCGCCGCCCCCATCGCCCCCCAGGCGATGCCGTAGCGGGCCTTGTTGAGGCAGGAGAAGGGGCCCTTGAGGCCGCGCGCGTCCGGCAGCAGCGCGCCCTCGGGCACGAACACGTCGGCCAGCGCGATCTCGCCGGTGATGGAGGCGCGCAAGGAAAGCTTGTTCTCGATCTTCGGCGTGGTCAGGCCCTTCGCCCCCCGCTCGACCAGGAATCCGCGGATCACGCCGTCCAGCTTGGCCCACACCAGCGCCACGTCGGCGATCGGCGCGTTGGTGATCCACATCTTCGCGCCATTGAGGACGAAGCCGCCCTCCGCGGCCCGCGCGACCGTGCGCATGGAGGCCGGGTCGGACCCGCCGTCCGCCTCGGTGAGGCCGAAGCAGCCGACGATCTCGCCCTTGGCCATGCCGGGCAGCCAGCGGCGCCGCTGCTCTTCCGAACCGAAGGCGTGGATCGGGTACATGACCAGGGAGGACTGCACGCTCATCGCCGAGCGGTAGCCGCTGTCCACCGCCTCGATCTCCCGCGCGATCAGGCCATAGGCGACATGGCTCACCCCCGCGCCGCCATAGGTTTCCGGAAGGGTCGCGCCCAGGAACCCCAGGGCGCCCATCTCGGTCATGATCTCGCGGTCGAAGCGTTCCTCGGCGTAGGCGCTCACCACCCGCGGCAGGAGCTTGTCGCGCGCATAGTCCCGCGCCGCCTCCCCGATCATCCGCTCGTCCTCGGTCAGCCGCGAGGCGAGGTCGAGGGGATCGTCCCAGCGGAAGGTCTTGGCGGTCTGGCCGGCGTCGAGGGCCATGGCGATCGTCTCCCGAAGCGTTCCTTAGCCTTATCGCGCGGCGCGCGGTGATCGCAAAGCGGCGAGCGCGCGCCATGGCGGCTCAACGCTCCGTCATCGCGGAGCACAATCCCAGGTGCTCGACGAAGGGATCGAAGTCCCGATCGCTGTAGAGCAGCGCGTAGTCGTCTTCGATGCACCGGGTGGCGATCAAGGTGTCGATCGTCTTGCGCACGGTCACGCCGCGAAGGCGGAGATCGCGGAAGTTGCGGGCGGCCTGGATTGCGATCCGCTCGCCGCCCACCTCGACGATTCTCAGGGAGGTCAGCAGGCGCAGGGCTCGATTGAAATCGCGCTCACGGGCGAAGCCTTGAAGGACTTCGGTAAGGACCACGTCCGCCGTGGCCAACGGCTCGAGGCCGAGCTTGGTGTCCAGCCGGTTCGCCTCGGCCGTGTCCACGCCTCGAAAGAAATCGATCCACACACTGGAATCGACCAGGATCACCGATCGGTTCTCATGGCTTCGAGATCCCCATCCCAGGGCAGGCCGCCGCGATGCCGCCGGATGTCGGCTTGGCGGCTCAATCGCAAGAGCGTCCTGAGCCCCAGCTCGACGGCTTCACGCTTGGTGTTCAGCCCGGTGGCTTGGAGCGTCTCCACCATCAGGCGGTCGTCGATCACGATGTTCGTCCTCATGTGTATCCTCCTGACCAGGCATACACATAGCGGCTCGGCGGGGCGACGCAAGCCGATCGGGCGGCGCCCGGCGTAAAAACCCCACTTTCCCGTCGGCGCGGTCCGTGCCACGCTTCGCGGGTCACACCTTTCGCTCAGGGGGGAAATCACATGCGCATGACTCAGCGGCTGGCGGCGGAATTCATCGGCACCTTGTGGCTGGTGCTGGGCGGGTGCGGGGCGGCGGTCCTGGACGCGGCCTTCCCGGGACTCGGGATCGGCTTCGCGGGCGTCGCCCTGGCCTTCGGGCTGACCGTGCTCACCATGGCCTATGCCGTGGGCCATGTGTCCGGCGCCCATTTCAATCCGGCCGTGACGGTCGGCCTGTGGGCGGGCGGGCGCTTCCCCCTGCGCGACACCATCCCCTACATCCTGGCCCAGGTGTTGGGCGGGATCGCCGGCGCGGGCGTCCTCTACCTCGTCGCCACCGGCCAAGCCGGCTTCGACATGGCTGGCGGCTTCGCCTCCAACGGCTATGGCGACCATTCGCCGGGCCACTATTCGATGATCGCCTGCGTCATCACCGAGGTGGCCATGACCTTCGGCTTCCTGTTCGTCATTCTGGGATCGACCCACGGCAATGCGCCCAAGGGCTTCGCGCCGATCGCGATCGGCCTTTGCCTCACCCTGATCCACCTGATCAGCATTCCAGTGACCAACACCTCGGTCAATCCGGCGCGAAGCCTCGGCCCCGCCCTGTTCGAAGGCGGATGGGCGCTCCAGCAGTTGTGGCTCTTCTGGGCGGCGCCTCTGGTCGGCGCGGCCCTGGCCGGCGTCGCCTATCGCTGGGTCGGCGGAGCGGAGAACCCCGCCCCGGTGGATGTGCGCGGCGACAGCTAGGGGACAGGATCTGACACGCGACAACCGGTCGACCGGGCAGGCTGTCGAGCCGGCGAAGATCCGCTTCCCGGCGATGAGTCGAAGACGGGACCGACCCGTTGCAGACCTTCGTCTCACCGCGCCCACGGAGCAAAAGCGGCCACAGCAACAGCGATGAACCCTACCGGGACCGAGACTGTAGCGCATTGAAGGAGTCCACGGTTCGCGCTTGCGAAGGAGACGTGGGTGCCCGCCATGGCCGCGTCGTTCGCCCGGCGGAGCGGCGGCAAAAGCCAGCTCACAAGATTGGCCATCAGCGCGCCAAGCGGTGATGCGATGAGTGCTGCTCCGACTGTTACGTAAATCGCGGTAGCGCCTACGATACGCCGTCCTATACCTTCGAGACTATTAAGGCGGATGAAGGCCACGAAGACCAAGCCCCCTATTGCGAGGACAAACACGTATAGCGCAAGCATTTCGACACCCCGCACCCACGACGGCAGCCGGCCCTTGGCCGTGCGGCTTTCGCGATAGTCCGCTGTCCAACGGCGAAGCCGAACCAACAATAGGAGAGCGATCAGCAGCAGCCCCAAGAGCGCAAACGACCAGACGATTTCCGCAAATGACATTTTGAATGAGCCCCGCCGAACCAGAGGTAAAGTCTCGCAGGATTGGGCATGTCCGCAACCACCCATAGCCGAAGTTTGCCATGTCCGCTGACCGGCATGGGCGTCGCGACATGGTCACGCCGCGCTGGGTAGGTTCCAGTGGAACCAGACGGCCGCGATGCGCAGGGCGAAGCAGGCGAGGCCGCCCAGGCCGGCCGCCCAGCCGTTCGCCAGGCCCAGCCGGCGGCCGGCCACCATCACCAGGGCGCCGGCCAGGGCGGCGGTGGCGTAGATGTCGGCGTAGAGCACGCTGGGCGCCTGGTTCAGCAACAGATCGCGCGCCACCCCGCCGCCGACCGCCGTCACCCCGCCCATGAGGATCGCCGCCAGGGCGTTGAGGCCGTAGCCCAGCGCCTTCTGCGCTCCGGCGATCGCGAACAGGGCAAGGCCCGCGGCGTCCAGCCCGGTCAGGAGGGCGCCGGGTATCCGATGCACGACCTCATGAAAGAGGAGGGCCGCGACGCCGGCGGCGAAGGCGGTTGCCGGATAGCGCCAGTCGCGCAGCGCCTGGGGCGGCGCGGCGTCGATCAGGAGGTCGCGAAGGATGCCGCCTCCCAGGGACGCCGCGAAGGAGATCACCAGGACGCCGAGCAGATCGAGGCGGGCGTCCATGGCCCGCCCCGCCCCCTGAAGGGCGAAGACGAAGGTCCCGGCCAGGTCGAGAACGAAGATCAGGCGGCTCGAACGCGGCGTCATGGGCGGCTCCGTTGAACTTCCTCGAGATCGGTTGCCCCGCGTCCGGCCGGGGGCGTAGGACGTGGCGGGCAAGGCAGGGACAAGGGCCATGGAAGTCAACGGCGTCGCCCACATCTTCATCACCGCCGGCGATTTCGCGCGGTCGCGGGCCTTCTATCGGCGACTCCTGCCGTTCCTGGGGCTGAAGCCGGTGATGGACGCCGCCGGAACCTACTATTGCGTCGGCGGGCGGACGGGGTTCGGCGTGCGCGCCCGGCCGAGCGGCGCGGCGGAGGAGCGCTTCGACCAGGGCCGCGTCGGCCTGCACCACGCCTGCTTTCGCGTGCGCGAGCGCGAGGAGGTCGACGAGGCCCATGCCTTCCTCGCCTCGATCGGCGCGGCCATTGTCCATCCGCCGAAGGAGGACGATTGGGCGCCGGGCTATTATTCGGTCCTCTTCGAGGATCCCGACGGCGTCCGCCTGGAAATCAATCACGTTCCCGGCCAGGGCCTCCTCGCGCCCGGCGGATCGGGACATCTGGGCGGGAACTGGAGCTGATGGTCCAGAACTGGAAGCAGGTCGGCCCCCAGCGATATCGCGAGAGCTTCGGCCGCTATTTCGAGGATTTCCAGGTCGGCGACGTCTATGAGCACCGGCCGGGCAAGACGGTGCTGGAATCCGACAACCACCTCTTTACCCTGCTCACCCTCAACACCCACCCCCTGCATTTCGACGCCGAATACGCCAAGGCCAGCGAGTTCGGCCGCAACCTGGTGGTCAGCACCTACACCCTGGCCCTCCTCATCGGCATGAGCGTCACCGATTGTTCGCAAAAGGCGATCGCCAACCTGGGCATGGACGAGGTGAGGTTCACCGCTCCGGTGTTCGCCGGCGACACCCTCTATGCCGAGAGCGAAGTTCTCTCGAAGCGCGAGTCCAAAAGCCGGCCCGGCCAGGGGGTCGTCACCATCCGCACCTTGGGCAAGAACCAGCGCGGCGAGGCGGTCTGCACGTTTCGCCGCGACATGTTGATCCCGGCCAGGGGCCAATCGGTGGAAGACCGCCTGGAGACCTATTGATGACGTTCCCGGTGCGCGAGCGGCCAGGGCATCGAATGAAGGCCACCGGCCGGGAGCGCCAAAGAGCGGCCGGCGAGATCCTGAGGGGCTATTGGTGAGATGAACGCCCCGACGGAGATCACCGAGGCCGACGAACGGGCCCTGCTCGATTCCATCGACCGCTGGCTGATCAAGAAGGTCGCTCCGGTGGCGGACGCCTTCGAACAGGCCGACGAATACCCTCACGAGCTCGTGGCCGACATGTGCGAGATGGGGCTGTTCGGGGCGTTGATCGAACCCGAATACGGCGGCCTGGGCCTTTCGGCGCTCACCTACGCCAAGATCGTCTCGCGGATCTCCGAAGAGTGGATGAGCCTGACGGGGTTCTTCAACAGCCATCTGATGATGGCCCTGGTCGTGCAGAAATTCGGCACCGAGCGGCAGAAAGATCACTGGCTACCCAAATTCGCCACCGGCGAGCTGCGCGGAGGGCTCGGCCTCACCGAGGCGGACGCCGGAACCGATCTGCAGGGCATTCGCGCCACCGCTCGCCGCGAAGGCGACCGCTACCGGGTGAACGGCGCCAAGCTGTGGATCACCAACGCTATCGAGGGCGACATCCTGGCTTTGTTGGTCAAGACCGATCCCGAGGCCACGCCCCGGCATCGGGGCATGACCATGCTGATCGTTCCCACCCGCGATCCCGAGACTCGCCAGGATCTGCCGGGCGTCCGCCGCGGGCGCAAGCTGGCCAAGCTCGGCTACCGCGGCATCGACACCGGCGAGATCGTCTTCGAGGACTACCTCTGCGACGCGGACTTGGCCCTGGTCGGCGGAGAGGAGGGGCAGGGTTTCGCCATGGCCACCGGCGGCTTGGAAATCGGCCGGGTCAATGTCGCCGCCCGCGGCGTCGGCATCGCGCGTCGGGCGCTCAAGGAGTCGGTGGCCTACGCCCAGGTTCGCAAGAGCATGGGCAAGCCGATCGCCGAACACCAGGCGATCCAGCTCAAGCTGGGTGAAATGGCCGCCAAGACCCGGGCCGCGGAACTCCTCACCGAGGACGCCGCCCGCGCCTACGACGGCGGCGGCCGGGTGGACCTGGAGGCGGGCATGGCCAAGTGGTTCGCCACCGAAACCGCCTTCGAGGTGGCCACCGAGGCGATGCGCATTTTCGGCGCCAACGGCTATTCCAAGGAGTATCCGATCGAGCGGCTCTATCGCGACGCCCCCCTGCTGATCATCGGCGAAGGCACCAACGAGATGCAGCGTATCATCATCGCCCGGCGCCTGATCGCGCGATATCCGGTGTGAATCCGCTCTTGGGCGCCGAGCCTCCTTCGGCCGTGCCACCGGAGGAGCTGGCCGCCAGACTCGCTTCGCGCCTGTGCCACGATCTGATCGGGCCGGCCAACGCCATCCTCCTGGGCCTTGCCCTCGCGGCCGAGGCCGACGGCGCGGAGACCCGGCGCGAGGCGCTGGACGCCGCCGTCGCCGGGGCGCGAAGACTGACCGGCCTTTTGGAATTCTCCCGCGTGGCCTACGGCGTCGGCGAGGAGGCGTTCGCGACGGATCGGCTAGGGGCCCTGGCGAAAGCGATTTTCGCCGACCTTCGTCCGCGGCTCGAATGGGCGGTGGAGACGCCCGCAATGGCCGCCGTTGCGGGCCGGTGCCTGCTCAACTTGGTTCAGATCGCCGCCGGCGCCGTGGCCGTGGGGGGGGTCGTCCGCGCTTGCGCCGGGCGAGAGGGCGCTCGCACCGTCGTATCCGTCGAGGCCATCGGTGATCGGGCGGAGCTTCACCCCGAGGTGCTGGGGGGTCTGGCGGGCAAGCCTCTTGCCGACGGTCTCGCCTCACGTTGGGCGCACGCGTCCTATCTCCACGCCCTGGTGCGCGGGGCGCGTGGAGAAGTCGTGGCGAAGGTCGTCGAGGCCAGCGTCCTGTTCGAGGTCGTTCTGCCCAGCTGTCGATGACGGCGCGAGCAATCTATCAACCGGCCGCGCGCGTCCGTCGCGAATCAGGCGGCTGCCCGGCGGGGCGCGGCGCCGGGGTGTGCTTACCGACTGACGTGCCCTCGACCGTCGCGAGCCCGAGGGGCTGCCTGCGAGATTGAACGCGCGGCCGCCAAAGGCCTATTTCTTGACGTCTTGCGCCGTATCCGTCACCTCGTGGCCAACGGACGACACGTCCTTGCCCGCCCCGCCGATCGTGTTGCAGGCCGCGGTGGCGAGACTGGCGGCAAGAACCGTCAGAAGGATGATCTTACGCATTCTGGATAACCTCTCGAAAGATGGGTGACCAAATCGTGGCCAGTCAAACACCCAAGTCAAGGCGAAGTTGCCTCTGGTTCCTGCTTGGCGTCGGCGTCCGGTGTGGGAAAAATCAGCCGGGCCGTCAAGCCTCCCGTGGCCCCGGGACAAAAAATGACCTCCCCGCGGAGCTGGCGGGCGAAAGCGGTCATGAGGGTCCGGCCGACTCCTTCGCCCACCTCCGCCACCTTCCCCGGCTCGCCGGTGTCGGTGACGGTGAACTCCGCCCGCGCGTCGTTAACGTGGAAGCCGACGCTCAATATGCCTCCCTCCTCGCCGAGCCCATGCTTCTTGGCGTTGGTGATCGCCTCCACGGCGAACAGGGCCAGGGGCGCGAGCCGATCTGGATCGATGATCAAGGTGTCGATGGCCATTTCGGTCCTGATCGGCGCCCCCTTCCCCGTCTCGCTCATGATCAACTGGGCGATCAGTTCATCGAGAAAGTCGCGCAGATCGACCCGCTTCAGATCCGGCCCCTGGTAGAGGGAGCGATAGATGAGGGCCAGGGCGCCGATACGCTGGCGGGTGTCGTGCATGGCCGCTCGCGCGGCGGGGTCGGCGAGCGCGCGCTGCTGCATGTTGATCAAGGACGAGATGACCTGCAGGTTGTTCTTAACCCGGTGGTGGATCTCCCGCATCAGGTCGTCCTTGTGCGCCAGGGTCTCCTTGAGCACCGCGTCGCGCGCGGCGATGGTGGCGGTCATGGCGTCCAGGGCTTCGGCGAGGCGGCGTATCTCGGGCGGCGCCGCCTCCGCCCGAAACGGGTGAGCGGCGTAGCGGCCGCGCCCATAGAGAGCGGCGACGCGCTGCAGGTAGGCGATCCACCGCACGACACCCCGTTCGGTGACCATCAATACGGCCGCCAGGGCGAGGATGAAGGCCAACAGGGGCAGGGCGAGCGCCGATACCGGGTTGAGCCAGGCCCAGGAAACCACACCGGGCGAGGGAGCGGAAAGCAGGACATAGACATCCTGGCCTACCAGGGGGGTGGAGGTGAAGGCGCGCAATATCCCGTCACGGTCCCGGTCGAGCCACAGTGTGGGCCGAGTGCGCGCGGCCCCGGCCAGCCGCCGGCCCAAGGTGCTCGGGAAGGCCGTCGCGCGCGTGGTCGACAGGTATCGCCCCTGGCGGTCGGCCAAAGCCACTTCCGATAGCGCCGGCAAGGAGCGGTCCTCTTTTTCCGGGCGAAGGCTCGCCAGGGTGACGACCGCGCTCAGCGCGCCGGCGAAGCGGCCGTTTTCGTCCCGGGCGGCGACGCTGGCCAGGAGGGCGGGCTCGCGGGCGTAAGCGATCCCGGCGTCGCTGGCCACGGCGATCTCGGCCCCCTGGGCAAGGGCGCGAAACCACGCCCGTTCGCGCCGCCGCGGGTCGGGTGGGACGGTGGCGGCGGCGCAGGCGACCCGGCCCAAGGCGTCGAAGCGGATCAGGTTGGCATATCCCGGAAGGCGGTTCCTGACATCGTTCAGCCGCAGAGCGCATTGCAGGCCCACCGAACCGGGGGTCAGGGTCTGAAGCAGGACTTCGCCGGCGGCGATCCGCGCCCTGGCCGTGGCGGCGCTGCGCTCGGCGGCCCCGACCAGATTGGCCCGCTGGTCACGCGCCTCGCGTTGGAGGAAGACCACGGACTGCACACCGCTCAGGACCAGGACGGGAAGCAGGGCCAAGGCCACGGCGAAACCCAGCCGAACCCGAATGGTGGTCGCCCGCCATCCGCCGGCCCTGGCCGAGAGGTTCACCGAACGCCGCTCAGGCGCTCCGCGTGGGCCAGAATCGATCCCATGGCCTCGCCCGCCGCGGCGCCGTCCCGATCATAGGCCCCGCGATCGAGAATGCCCTGGACCGCGCGCCGGGCCCGGCTCACCCGGCTCTTCACCGTTCCGACGGCGCAGCCGCAGATGTCCGCCGCCTCCTCATAGGCAAAGCCACCCGCCCCGACAAGGACGAGGGCTTCGCGCTGTTCCGATGGCAACATGCCCAGGGCCAGGCGAAGCTCGTCGAGGGCCACCGGCGCCGCGGGATCGTCGATCGCGACCAGGGTGCGCTCGGCCGCCTCCTGGTCAAGCTGGCTTTGCCGCCACGAGCGGCGTTTTTCGGTGTAGAACTGATTGCGCAGGATCATGAAGGTCCAGGCCTTCATGTTGGTTCCCATCTCGAAGCTCGCCCGGGCGTCCCAGGCCTTCATCATCGCCTCTTGCGCCAGATCGTCGGCGGCGGTGGCGTCGCCCGTCAAGGTTCGCGCGAAGGCGCGCAGGTGGGGGATCAGGTTCACCAGTTCGCGCTTGAAGGCTTTGTCGCGCAAGGAGTCGTCGGCGCGGACCGGCCGCGAAACGACGGCCATCAACCGGTCTCCTCTCCGCGCGCGTCGGCCCGTCGAAGGATGTCCAGGAACTCATCTGGAACCGGCTCGTTGACGACCTCGTCGAACATCTGGCGCAGCTTGGCGCCGATGACCTGCTGACGGAGGCGAGCCTCGTCAAGCACGACCGACGGTTTGGCCGGCTTCTTCATCGCGGTCTGTTCGATCATGCACCCGACGTCGGCGGCAGCCGTCCGCCCCTCCTTCTCGCGCGGCGTCCAGGGTGCGAAACGCGCGCGGCCACCGGGAGTTCCCGACGCGCCCCTGCCTCCGTCATGGTCTTCCCAGGGTCGATTGTCGAGGGGAACTGAACCGGGGCGATTGCGTTGGCGTGAGGCGGGCCGGAGGTCACTAGGCGAATTCCCAACGCGCGCGCCTGAAGTCATGGTAGACCGGAGGGGTCATGAGCCTTTTAGCCAAGCTGGCCCCGCACCTCCCGTATGTCCGCCGCTACGCCAGGGCGCTGACCGGCGACCAGGGGACGGGCGATCACTACGTCCGGGTCGCCCTGGAGGCCCTGGCGGCCGGAGACCGGTCCCTCGATTCCCAACTCTCGCCACGCGTGGCCCTGTATCAGGTCTTTCACGCCATCTGGTGCAGCTCCGGCGCCCGGCTGGAACCCCGCGCTCAGGACGGCATGGAGGCCGCCCAGGGCGCCGGCCAGCGTCTCATGCGCATCGCGCCCCGGTCGCGCCAGGCCTTTCTGCTCACCGCCGTGGAGGGATTCACGCCCAACGAGGCGGCCCAGATCCTCACCAGTGATTTTGGCGAGATCGAGGGCCTGATCGCGGAGGCCCAGATGGAGATCGACGCCGAATTGGCGACCGATGTGCTGATCATCGAGGACGAGCCGGTGATCGCCGCCGACATCGAGGCCCTGGTGAAGGAGTTGGGCCACAAAGTCAGCAATGTGGCCGCCACGCGCGCCGAAGCTGCCGAGGCGGCGGCGCGCTCCAGGCCGGGCCTGGTCTTGGCGGACATCCAATTGGCGGACGGCTCCTCCGGCATCGACGCGGTCAAGGACATCCTGTCGAGCCTGGACGTCCCGGTGATCTTCATCACCGCCTTTCCCGAGCGCCTCCTCACCGGGACGCGTCCGGAACCGACCTTTCTCATTACGAAGCCGTTCCAGCGGTCAACGGTCAAGGCGGCGATCAGCCAGGCCCTGTTCTTTGAC
>JACDGF010000434.1 GCA_013815405.1 Caulobacteraceae bacterium
GCCCGCTTCCGGCGCCGGATCCCAGTCGCGGACCTCGCCGCGCGCCACCCCGGCGCGGCTGAGCAGCCGGCGCATCGCCCCCTGGGGATGCTGTTCGCCGACCTCGTCCCAGGCGCTGTCCGCCAAGGAGGTGTCCAGCCCGGGCAGAACGACGCAGCCCCGGGGGACCCGGGCGATGGCGCCCAGAAGATCGGCGGTCGCCGGCGCCGATCCGGTGGAGCCAGCCGCGATCAGGATCTCCGCGGGCGGGGAAACGCGCCAGCGCGCCTCCAGGCGCCGAGTCAAGGCGACCCGGCGGGCCGCGACGTCCATCATCCCCAGGGCGTCCAGCCGCTTCGGCCACGCCTCCAAGGCCAGCGTCAGGAAGTCCGCCGAAACCCGCCAGTGCCGCGCCAGGTCGCCTTCCACGAGAGACCACAGCTTGTCGGGATCGCCGGTCTCCTCGATCTGGCAGCTGTCGAGAAAGGCGGCCAGCGCGTCGGCGAGTTGCAGGGCCGAAGCGGCGTCCAGCTTGCGCTCGAGAAGGCTCTCGTTTTCCACCACCAAGCCGGCCAACTCGAACCGCCGGCGCAGGGGGGAGATGGCCGGGGCCAGGTCGAGCGCCAAATCGCCCGCCTCGAACGGCGCCTCGCCCTCGTCCAGATCCCCGATCGGCCGCATCTGGGGCAGGAGCACGGCCTTGGCGCCGGCGACTTTCAGGAAGGCTTCGGCCAGGGACCGCGCGGCGCGGCGGGTGGGGAGGAGCACCACGGCCCCGGCCAGGGCGTCGACCCCCAGCGGCGAGAGGGCGCGCCAGACGCCCGCCGCCAGGTCCTCCAGGAACGGCCGGTGCGCGGGGATGGTGAACCAGCGCGGGACGGGGGAATCGAGGAATCCGCTCACGACCTCGCCGCCAATCGCGCGTCAGCCGCGTCTCTCGCCGCCGGATCGCCGACGTGCATCCAGACGGCGTCGGCGACCACGCCATGAAGGCGCCCGCGTTCCGCCATCGCCATCCAATGGGGAAACACGCCGTGCCGCCCCGCCGGCCAGGCGTCGATGATATGGGGGTCGAGCATGTGGACGCCCATATAGGCCAGCGGCGCCCGATCCGCGCCGCCGCGATGGGCGAGAGCGCCGTCCCGCGCGATGAAAAAGTCGCCCGGCCCGTCGAAGCCGAGGCTCTTCTCCACCGGGACGAGCAGCAGCAGGTCGTCCATCCGCGCCGGATCGAAAGCTTCGATCAGGCGGCTCAGGGCCGCCGCCCCGCCCTCCGTCCAGACCGAATCGACGTTGGCGACGAGGATCGGCGCGTCGCCCAACAAGGATCGCGCCTGTTTCAGCCCGCCGCCTGTCTCCATAAGGGCGGCCCGCTCGTTGGAGAACAGGATCTCCATGTCGGTCCGGCGGCGCAGATGCGCCTCGAGCTGGTCCGCGAAGGCGTGGACATTGACCACCGCGCGGCGCACGCCAGCCTCGACCAAGCGGTCCAGCACATGGTCGATCAGAGCCTCCCCGCCCACCTCGACGAGAGCCTTGGGCCGATCGTCGGTCAGTGGCCGCATCCGCGTGCCGAGGCCCGCGGCCAGCACCATGGCGGTGGCCGGGGGTGTCACCCTCGCGCTTCCGCCGGCACATGCCGGGCCAGCCAGTCCCCTAGCCCAGCCGGAGCCGGATCGGTCAGGCAGCGGTCGAGATAGACCCACAGTCTCGGCATGAAGGCGCGATAGCGTGGCTTGCCGTCCCGCGCCACCAGCCGGGCGAAGAGGCCCAGGATGCGGAGGATGTTGAGCGCGCCCAGCGCGTGGAAGTCGGCGGTGAAGGCGCGGCCGTCGAGGCCCGGCCGCGCCGCGAAATAGCGCGCAAGCACGGCCGCCTCGCGCTCGGCCGAGACGTCCCGGCGCGCGTCGTGCAGCAGCATGGAGAAATCCCACGCCGGGTGGGCGCGCAGGGCGTCCTGGAAATCCAGGAGGCCCGCCCGCGCGGCGCCAGCCCGCTCCGGCAGCCAGATCAGGTTCTCGGCGTGGAAATCCCGGTGGCAGAAAACCGCCGCCCCGGCCTCGCCCCGCGCGCGGACCGGTTCCCAGATAGCCTCCCATTCCGACCGGGCTGCGGCGTCGAAGGCGAGCTCGGGCCGCAGGCGGGGCAGCCACTCGACGAAGAGGTCGCCCCCCGTCTTCAGCGCCAAGGCGTCATAGGCGAGCAGTGGCCACAAGGCCCCATCGGCCGTCAGCACGTCGGGCGACGGCGCGGTATGCAGGACGACCAGAGCATCGGCCGCCGACTCGTAGAGCGGCGCCTCGTCGGCCCCGCCCTCGATCAGCCGGGCGTAGAGACCGTCGCCGAGATCCTCCAGGATCGCCAGGCCGGCCGCCGGGTCGCTGGCGAAAACCTTTGGGGCCGAAAGCCCCAGCCCTCGCAGATAGGCGGCGCAGGCGACGAAGGCGTCGACGCGCCCCGCCGCCAGCCGGGCCAGGGCGTTGTAGCCCAGGGCGGCGCGTTCGGCGGCGGTGGCGTCCGGGGGGCAGGGCCGGGTCTCCAGGGTCGGCGGCTGGTCCATCAGGATCAGGGAGGCGCCCGAGG
>JACDGF010000435.1 GCA_013815405.1 Caulobacteraceae bacterium
ATCCAGCTGTCCGCCGAGCGCCTGCGCCGCCGCTACCGCGGGCAGATCACCGGCGACCTGGAGACCTTCGACCGGTGCGTCGACACCATCATCCGCCAGGTCGGCGACATCGGCGCGATGGTCGACGAATTCTCCGCCTTCGCCCGGATGCCCGCTCCCAGGTTCGCCGAGCACGATGCGGCCGAGCTCCTGCGCGCGGCGGTGTTCGCCCAGCGGGTGGCCGACCCCGACGTCGCCATCGACATCGAGGGGCCCAAAGGCGACGCGACCCTGGTGTGCGACGGGAGGATCGTCGGCCAGGCGCTGGCCAATGTGCTCAAGAACGCCAGCGAAGCCATCGCCGCGCGGCGCGCCCTCTCGCCCGGTCTCGCCGGCGGGATCCGCGCCCGCCTCGCGATCCAGGGCGACACCCTCGCCTTCGAGATCCAGGACAACGGCGTCGGCCTGCCCCCCAAGGATCGCGACCGGCTCACCGAACCCTATGTCACGACCCGCGAAAAGGGGACGGGCCTGGGGCTGGCGATCGTCAAGCGGATCCTGGAGGACCACGGCGGCCGGCTCGACCTCCATGACGCCACCCCGCCGCCCGGGGCTTGCGTCGTGCTCGCCTTTCCCTATTCCCATCCCTCCCCGCAGGCGGCCCAGACCAACGCCGACGGCCGGAAGGTGCGCGCATGACCGGTGATGTCCTGGTGGTCGACGACGAGGCGGACATCCGCGAGCTGGTGGCGGCGATCCTGGAGGACGACGGCTATTCGGTGCGCACCGCCCAGGACTCCCAAACCGCCCTGGCGGCGATCCGGGCGCGCAAGCCCTCGCTGGTGGTGCTCGACATCTGGATGAAGGGCGCTGGGCTGGACGGGCTGGAGCTGCTCGACGTCGTCAAGGCGCTGGACGCGGATCTGCCGGTGATCATGATTTCGGGCCACGGCAACATCGAGACCGCGGTCAGCGCGATCAAGCGCGGGGCCTATGACTTCCTGGAAAAGCCGTTCAAGTCCGACCGCCTGCTGCTGCTGGCCGAACGCGCTCTCGAAGCGGCCGATTTGAAGCGCGAGAACCGGCGCCTGCGGACCCAGGCGATCGTGCCGGACGGCATGGTCGGCGCCTCGGCCGCCGCCCAGCAGCTGCGCCAGATGATCGCCAAGGTCGCCTCGGCCAACAGCCGGGTGCTGATCTCCGGGCCGCCCGGATCGGGCAAGGAGACCGCCGCGCGCCTGATCCATGCCGCGAGCCCCAGGGCCAAGGGGGAGTTCGTGGCGATCAGCGCCGCGGGCATGAGCCCCGAGCGGATGGACCTGGAGCTGTTCGGGGAGGAGGGCGAGGGGGGCCGGCCACGCAAGATCGGGGTGTTCGAGCGGGCCCACGGCGGCACCCTCTACATCGACGACGTGGAGGGCATGCCGCGCGAGAGCCAGAGCCGCATCCTGCGGGTGCTGGTCGACCAGCGGTTCCGCCGGGTCGGCGGGGACATGGACGTGCAGGTGGACGTGCGGGTGGTCTCCTCCACCTCCCGGGACCTGCGCGAGGAGATCGCCGCGGGGCGCCTGCGCGAGGATCTCTTCCATCGCCTCAACGTGGTGCCCCTGCGCGTCCCCGGCCTTGCGGAGCGGCGCGAGGACATCCCCGAACTGATCGGCTATTACATCGACCGCCTGAGCGTCGCCTCGGGCCTTCCCAAGCGCCGCCTGGCGGAGGACGCCTACGCCACCCTCCAGGTGCAGGCCTGGCCGGGCAACGTGCGCCAGCTGCGCAATGTGGTGGAGCGGATCCTGATCCTGGCCGCGGGCGACCCCTCCCAGCCGATCACCGCCGAGATGCTGCCTCCCGAAGCCAGCGCCACCCCGCCCACCGGCGGCCTGGGGGCCGAACGGATCATCGCCCTCCCCTTGCGCGAGGCGCGGGAACTCTTCGAGCGCGAATACCTCGACGCCCAGATCATGCGCTTCGGCGGCAACATCTCGCGCACCGCCGCTTTCATCGGCATGGAGCGGTCGGCCCTGCACCGCAAGCTGAAGTCGCTGGGGTTCGGGGCGGGGCGGGGGGCCGAGGAGGCGGGGGATTGAGCGCAATTGTTCCGGGCCGAGAGGCGCGGGCTTGCGAGCCCTGCTAAGGGACTTTCAACACGAAGACCACGAAGGAGGACGGGGGGATGAAACCGATTCACTGGATCAATTCGGCTGGCGGCGATTTTCAGGACGGCGGCGATTGGAGCGGCGCGGCCGTTCCGGGCGCGAGGAACCGGGCGGTCATCGACGCCCCCGGTACCTACACGGTCACCCTCTCCTCGGCTGTTGCGGTGAAATCTTTGATCTTGAATGACTCGGGAGCCACCATGTCACTCGACCAGGGCGCCAACCTGACGTTGGATTCGAATTTAACCCTGAAGGGCGGCCGATTTGTTGTTGGCTTCGGAGCAACGATTAGCGGCGTGACCTGACCCCCGTTTCTCATCCAGTCATAATGAGAGTCCGGGGTTGATCTGATCCTTCTTGGTGGTGGCTGGCAAGAGCCGGGTGCGCGGAGCCGCCGCATTGCGCAGCGCGCCGGGCGTTCTC
>JACDGF010000436.1 GCA_013815405.1 Caulobacteraceae bacterium
GCCTTGGCCCGGACGAGGCGGTGGCGGTCGCCCGCGGCGATCCGGCGGTCGGCCCGGGGATCGACCGCGGCGAGGCGCGCGCGAAACATCGCTTCGCCCTGTTTGTCGAGCGCTTCCGCGGTCGCCGCTTCGATCGCGCGGGAGACGGGAGGAATGTCCGCCAAGCCCCTGGTGAGGGCGTGAAAATAGAGACCCGTTCCACCGGTCACGATCGCGGGGGCGCCACGGCCCGCGATTCCCGCGAGGATCTCGCGTGCGGCCGTCAGCCAGCGTCCCACCGACCAGGCGTCGGTGGTGTCGGCGACGCCATAGAGGTGGTGGGGGGCGTGGGCCTCGTCGCTTGGCGTCGGCCGCGCGGTGAGGACTCGGAGGTCGCGGTAGAGCTGCATCGAATCGGCATTGACGATCTCGCCCCCGATCGCCACGGCCAACCGTAGCGCCAGGGCCGACTTGCCGCTCGCGGTCGGCCCGGCGATCAACCAGATCGGTGGGGCGGAGGGGATGGGCGGATCACGTTTCAGCTTGGGCCTCTTGTGGTGTAGCGGTGAGGCCGCCGCGGGCGTGAAGGAGCCGACCGATGGAAATCGTCCACCTCCTCATCCAGAACCTGATCATTTCGGCGGCGGCCTTCGCCATCCTGTGGCTGATCAACCTGGCGATCAAGGACCCCAGCTTTGTCGACAGCTGGTGGGCCCTGGGAATGGTGCTGACCGCCTGGGCCACCTTTCTCCTGGCGTCGGGGCGGGGGGCGCACGCCATACTGCTGACCGCGCTCTGCACCGCCTGGGGCTTGCGGCTGGGACTCTATCTCCTCTGGCGCTGGCGCAAGCAGGGGCCCGACCGGCGCTATTCGACCATGATGGCCAAGGCCCAAAGCGAGCGGGGCTGGGGCTACGCCAAGGCGTCTCTCCTCCTGGTCTTCGCCCTGCAACTGCCCCTGCAGTTCGTCGTCAGCCTGCCGGTCCAGCTCGGCCAGATTTCCGGCCCCTCCGCTCTTGGGCCGGCGGCTTGGGTCGGCACGGCGCTGGCGGTGTTCGGCATCCTCTTCGAGAGCATCGGCGACTTCCAGCTCGTCGCCTTCAAGGCGGGCGCCGCCAACGCCGGCAAGGTGATGCAGAGCGGCCTGTGGCGCTACACCCGCCATCCCAACTATTTCGGCGAGGCCTGCGTCTGGTGGGGGCTGTGGCTGATCGCCGCCGAGAGCGGGCCGGGCCTGTGGTCCTTGCCCGGCCCCGTGCTGATCACCGTCCTCCTCACCCGCTGGAGCGGCGTCCCCACGGTCGAGGGGCGGATGCGCCGCAAGCGGCCGGACTATGAGTATTACGTCCGCCGGACGTCGGGATTCATCCCGATGCGGCCTAGGCCTATTCAGCGCGACGCGGCGCGCAAGTAGGCGATCAGGTCGCGGCGCCGGGCGGGATCGGAGACGGCGACCGCCATGGCCGTGCCGGGAACCGCCTTCGCGGGCCCGGCCAGGAACCGGTCGAGTTCGACGGCGGTCCAGGTCAGGCCCGAACCGGCAAGGGCGGCCGAATAGTGGAATCCCGGCGCGGCGCCGGCCTTGCGCGCATAGACGCCCTTGAGGCTGGGCCCCTGGCCGCCGCCGCCCGCGAGGTGGCACATGGCGCAGCGGTCCTCGAACAGCGCCGCGCCCCGGCCAAGGTCGCCGCCGGGCGCCTGGGCCACGGCGGCGCCCGCCAGGCCGAGGACCGTCAGCGGTAGGGCGCCGGGGACCCGCGGCCGTCTCATCGGCGGGCCAGGGCTTTGCGATCGTAGGCGATCCGCCAGACGGCGCCGCTGGCGTCATCGGTGACCAGAAGGGCGCCGTCGTGGGCTACCGCCACGCCCACCGGGCGGCCCCAGACGGCGCCGTCTCCGACCACGAAGCCGGTGAGGACGTCCTCGTACCCCCCCGTGGGGACACCGTGCCTGAGGCGCACCCGCACCACCTTGTAGCCGGTGCGCGCGCCGCGGTTCCACGAGCCGTGCAGGGCCACGAAGGCGTCGCCCACCACGTCGGCCGGGAAGGCGGCGGGGCCGGCGTGGGCGGTGTAGAAGGTCAGCCCGAGCGGCGCGGAATGGGCGGCCAGGAGGACATCGGGCGTCAGCACCGTGCCGGCGAGGTCGGCGCGGTCGCCCTTCAGGCGCGGATCTGGGTGGCCGCCGATGTAGTACCAGGGCCAGCCGTAGAACCCGCCCTCGCGCACGGTGGTGAGATAGTCGGGCGGCAGATCGTCGCCGAGGTTGTCGCGTTCGTTGACGACGCACCACGGCGTCCCGGTCACCGGCTGGACGGCCAGGGAGACGCAGTTGCGCAGGCCGGCGGCGAACACCCGCCTGTCCGCCCCCTCCGGGTCCATCACCAGGACATCGGCCCGATCGGTCTCGTCTCCCCAGGCCGCGCCTCGGCCGTGAGCCGCGTCCCAGGCCTTAACCTGTTCGAAGGTCTTGACGGGCATGGATTCGGCGACGTTCGAGGCCGAGCCCACCGAGACGAACATCCGCCGGCCGTCCGCCGAAAAGGCCACGTCCCGCGTCGAATGGCCCCGCG